>JACIWG010000064.1 GCA_014361085.1 Nitrososphaeria archaeon | reverse complement strand
CAAGATTCCTGCTAAACGAGGCTTGTGTGAAATTAAAAAAGCCTTTTGTTCACGCTGCAGTCTACGGGTTAGAGGGAAGACTGATGACAATAATACCTGGAAAAGGGCCGTGCCTAAAATGTCTACTACCATTAGAGCCTACTGAAGTAAGCCCCTTCCCTGTTTTAGGTGCAACACCAGCTATAATGGCGTCGATGCAGGTGATGGAGACAGTTAAGATAATAGTTGGTGTAGGTGAACCACTAGTTGGTAAACTGCTTGTTTTCGATGGAACAAACATGGATTTTCTACAGGTGGCCGTAAGCAGGTTAGAAAATTGCCCCATATGTGGCAGCATCTAAAAAATTTTAGTTTATGCAAATAATACGTTGCTCGAAAAAACTGTTCCACTATAGCCTTAAGAGAGCAAGAGATTACATAGGGTAGAGTATCCATCTTCTGTAGGAGCACATGAGACTTCGTTGATCCACTAAATTATGTTTCCTAACTCTAATTCACCAATGTTAAGGTGAGATAATATTCACCTACATTGTATAAGCTCAATCTTTGCTTTTACACCCTTAAATCTTCTAAAGAACATTTTTCTGCACTATCTGAGCAATGGTAGAATGTTTTGATAAGCACTATAAATATGTCTTCGACAATAAAGTTTTTATGTGCGTTCAGTATGTTTATAAATTAATTATATGAAGAACATTTAGCTCAAAAACCCTTATATACGTAAATACGTACGTACGTTATAGGAAGGGGTATGGATAAGAAAAAGCTTACTTTAAGCGTTAGAAAGGACTTAATAGATGAAGTTAAGAAAATTGTCGCTACTGAAGGGGGAAGTCTAAGCGGTATCGTTGAAGAATACCTTTGAGTATATGGTGTTTGATAAGTGGGTTAAAGCCCTTAGTGAGGAATTGGGTTTCAAGAGCCTTGAGCCTACGGCTGAATACGAGATTCCAAGAGACAGGCCGCAGGGGTTGGACGCAACTAAATTCGTGAGAAGGTTGAGGGAGAAGCGGGTGAGTAGCATATACCATGAATAGGGCTGAAGAAATATACTACCTTGATACCAGTGCCCTGGTTAAGAGATATGTTAGTGAAGTCGGTAGTAATATTGTAGACGAAGTATTTAAGGATGCCTATAGGGGTGTTAAAGTGCTATCCTTCTCTTACTGGAACATTGCTGAAGCTTTTGTTGTATTCGATAAGTATGAGAGGGGGCTAGGGTTAGACGCTAAGAAACTATTAAGAGACATGCTAAGGGAGGCGAAAACACTCTTGAGGCTACGTAAGCTCCTAGTTATTGGTATAAGCCCCTCTATTCTTCGAAATTCTATAGAATTGGTTCTGAAGCATCACATGTACGTAGCGGATGCACTCCAGATAGTTTCAGCGAGAAGAGCCAACAGCTCTATATTGGTTACAGGAGATAGGAGGCTAGCAGTCATAGCTGAAAAAGAGGGCTTAAAAATACTGTGCATAGGTAATAGATAATGGCATAATGTCGTAGGCAGAAGAAAATATAGAGATTGTTCTGGTAACTTCAGCCTAATGTGATAAAATCTTCTCGACAATTTCAGTAAAGTAAAAACTTGCTAGTTGAATCAGATTAGTATAGAAATCTGGCGCACTTACTACTTAAAGCAATTTAAGTTTACAATAACAAGGAACAAGCTGACATAATCCAAGGATTTTATACTACATTGGAGTCTAATATTACTATCCCCTCTTTTTCTAATGTTTTTATCCACTTTAACTCTCTAACCCTATAATATTCGGTTTTTGTTATCAGATGAGGTTCCAGCCTTGACAGTCTCACCCTTTTCCTTACTGTTTTATAAACCCTGTCCTCATCACATACAGTTTCATCAAAGACTACTAATATATCGATGTCACTTGCTACCGTATACTGATTTCTAGCGTAGGAGCCGAAAAGCACCACCTTTTCTATTCCAAGCTCATCTGCTAAAGTTTTAATTGCATTTCTAAGTTCTTCAACAACTTTTCCTTGATCATGTTTTGGATAATATATTTTTACAGAAGACGAAGATTTTCTCTGCATATTCTATCAACCTTTCAGCCTCCTTTTTCGTATACCTTCTTCTTGGAGAAGAAGATGGATGCGCATTAGGATACCTTGTTGGAATATATGCTTTATCAAGTTCAAGTGAGCATTCTAGCAGCTCATCACTAACGTCTATTCTATTTTTTAACTCCAGTAGAAGGTCATATACTGAATGACCCCATGCTTCAACACCTAATTTTTGGAACACAGCCTTAACCGCCTTCTCGGCAGACTGTTGAGAAGAAAAGCAAGCCCAATCGTAGAAGCCTAGCTTTAAATCGCTTTTGGCATGCTCTAGGTCACCTTCAGCCTGATCCATCCAATCTCTACTTCGTTCAACCATCAAATTTCACAATTGTATATTAAAAAGATTTCCAGCTATTTATAGTTTATCTAAAAATGTTATGTTATATAATTCTCCATTAACTTCCTAATTTTATGAATTTATTCCCTTTTCTAAAGAATCATGGTTTAGGCTATCTAATATTATGCTATTTATGAAGGCTTCTACTGTAGATTTGACAACTTTAGCTTTAACATCCTTGACAAGACTCAACTTGGCAGTATCCCTTGAGTTGCGGTAAAGCTTAAATATATATTATAACAGTGTTATAAGGCGATGGATGTAAAAAGACTTCCAAACGGCGAATACCTTCTAGACTTAAAGGGAACTGTTTGCCCCTACCCAGTACTTTACACTAAAATGACTTTAGAGAAGTTGAAGGCAGGAGAAATTTTGCAGGTTGTAATCGATAATCCACCATCTTTAGAGACTGTACCAGCATCTGTTAAAGCGTCTGGGAACGAGGTTTTAGAAATTAGGGAAATTGAGCCCGCGGTCTGGATCATAAGAATAAGGAGGAGATGAAGAAATTTGGTTAAAGAAGTTTTTGAAGATTACAGGAAGATTGGGATAAATTCATTAGAGCTTGCCTGCGGCTGCGCTGTGAAGGTTGACCTTGACAATGTAGTCTATCCTTCAATAAAAGAATTAAGGCAAAAACTATATTCTAATTTTGTAATTCCTTCGAAGAAGGATGCGGAAGTTGTTGGCGCAAAAAGGGAAGTTAAAGTTTATAGAAGATTTTATAGGCTGGGCCCTGAAACAAATGTGGATGCGGATGATATTCGAAGAATTGATCCTTTAACCTGTGTTGCAGTTATTCAAGTGTTTCAAAGACATGCTGTAAGCCCTGAGAAGTTCAGTGAACTTTTGGAGCCGGTCTATAAAAAAATTTCTGAGGCAGGAGTAAATTTAAGATTTGGTAAGGGCCATTCTATAATAACGACAGTACCAGAGGAATCTATTGCGGTCTTCGATTTTATAACAGTGAAAGGAAGGTCTGAAAACAAACTTCTTGCCATAAATAATGATACAGTTAACATAATAGACCCTACATTAAGTTTAGAAGACGAGAGGCAAGTGAGAGGCGCGTTATGTAATGCACTAAACGATCTCTACGTGCTAGGGGTCTACAATGATATACAAGTAGCACCACTCGTGGGAGCGCCAAATGAAGATTTAAGGAAAAAGATGATAGAAAATGTGAAAAAGTTTTCTAGAGAAAACAATTTCAAATTTATTAATGTGCCACAGTTTGATAGCAGAAGACTTTTTATTGGAGCCACAGTACTTGGGACCACGGAAAAGCAGACTCCTACAAGAGAGGATCTTGTGCAACCAGGAATGCAGATAATTGTTACAAGACCGTTTGGAGAACTTTCACCATTAACAGTCTACATTTCAAGCCTTATCAACGATGAAATAGTTTCAGAATTGGAGTCAAGGGGAATTTCTTTTAGAGAGCTTGAAAAGGAAAAGGAGGAGGCTGTGAATTTGATTTCATCACCTAATATTATGGGAGCCAAAATAGTTAACAGGTATCTGCCAAAAATTGGTGAAAAATTTGAGAAAGATCAGCATGTTATATTATCTTCTGACATAAGTGGTCCAGGAATATACATTTTTGCTGAAATTGCAGAGAGAGCTAACGCTTGTATAGGGATAGAAGAGATTCCACTACTCTTTCCAGAAGTAAGCGAGTACGCGGCTAAAAAGTTTCTTATGGCAAACTCTACAGCTGGAACAAATGGAGCATTCTGTATTATAGCACATAAAAATGTTGTGGAAGAATTGCTTAAAGATTTGAGGAGGGCAGGGTATAGGCCACAGATAATAGGGGAGGTTGAGGAATTGGGTAGGGCTAGGGTGAAGATATGCAAGAGTGTTCTAAAGTATGTTTCAAACCTGAAACATCCACTTATCGAAGTTGGTGAGTAAGAAATGGCTTCCTTTAAAGTTACATTTAAAAGATTTTTCGACAACATCTTCAGAGAGCCTTGGCCAGAATATTTTGCTGGTATCCTATTAGGTTTTGTGAACATCGTATTCTATGCATGGGCTTTAAAACCCTACACCATCTTTTCAGGATACCAGAATTGGGGACAGCACATCTATAGTTTGATAAACTTGAATTGGATAAGTGGTTCACCATTAGCGTCTGTGCTTGAGGATAAAACTAGTGTTGGTATAATTGGATTATTTTTTGGAGCGTCAATTGCGGCAATAATTTCTAAAGAGTTTAGGATAAGGTTGCCATCATCAAGAATCCAAGTTGTTGAAGCAGTTCTTGGAGGAATTCTTATGTCCTTGGGTGTAGTACTGTCCTTTGGATGCAATTGGGGTGGGTTCTTTTCAGCAATTACAGCGCTGAGCTTACACGGTTGGGCGATGTTTTCAGGATTACTTATAGGAGGATATCTTGGACAAAAGTACATTATTTGGAAAGTTTCATTTGCAACTAGAATGCACGAAGAAACTTTTAAAGTGAAGAGCAGTGAACTAGGAGGAAGACATATTTTAAAACGGAGACTTGCACCAATATTTTTTGCGATTGAAGCCATTACTATAATATTAATCATGGCATACTATAGTTTTGGCCCAATTAAGGATGCTGGCCTTTACGCGGTGATCCTATTATTTGGAATCATTGTTGGCATAATAATTCAACGTTCAAGATTCTGTTTTACTACAGCCTTCAGAGACCTATTCTTTGGCCCAGAGTTTCAAAGAAGTATCAGATTACATAAGGGTATAATTTTGGGACTTTTAGCAGGCGTGACTGGAGGATTTGTACTCAAATATAGAGGATTTGTTGAACCATTAAACTATGTTGCACCAGTTTCTCTTACGAACATTTTGGGTGGAATTATCTTCGCATTTGGTATGGTCTTAGCTGGTGCTTGTGCATCAGGTATATTATGGAGGGCTGGAGAAGGGCATGTAAATGCATTTATAACGATTTTTACGGCAGTGCTCGCATACCCTATATTAAGGAAATCCTTTAATTTTACAGGTATAGGATTTTTTATACCAAATATAGGCTGGACTAACGGGATGATACTCACATATATGTTACTTTTCCTTTACCTGCTTTTCATACTTTATCTTGAGGGGCGTAAGAGCTAAAATATGATGGGACAGTATTTGATAGCATTCAGAGAAACCTTTGAGGCTGCACTAGTATCTGCAATAATGTTCTCCTATCTAATTAGGACGGGTAGAAGTGAGTTAACGCGTTTTGTATGGTATGGAATCTATTTAGCTGTAGGGCTTAGTACAGGCTTAGGCGCACTTATTTCATTCACTTACGGCATTCTACCAAAACCTTTCCAACTACTTTTTGAAGCCGCAGCAGCCTTTGTAGCTGTTGTTGTTCTATCTTCAATAATATTTTGGATGGCTGTCAGGGGAAGACACTTTAAAAAGGAAATTGAAAAACGTATTGAAAGCACTATAACTGGAGGAACAATTGTGGGACTATTAACTATTTCATTTATAATAGTTTTTAGAGAAGGTTTGGAAACAGTACTTTTTCTTACACCATTTTTATTGAACGAGACAATGGCAACAATTGCTGGGTCAGTGGCTGGAATTATAAGCGCACTTATTTTATCTTACGGCATCTTCGCAGCAGGTATGAAAATAAACTTGAGAAAATTCTTTTACTTTACCAGTTTACTGTTAATATTTCTTGCAAGCGGATTAGCCGGCTATAGTGTACACGAGCTAATAGAATATTATGAACAGAATGGTTTTAACTTAGGCTGGCTGGCTGAACCAGCCTATGTATTAAATTTACCTGAAGAAAACATCCTACATCATAAAAACATAGTTGGCTCTATACTTGCGGTGATGTTCGGCTACACTGTAGAAGCAGAATGGGCTAGAATAATAGTTCACCTATTATATCTTGCGATATCACTTCCCTTTATAATTTGGGTCTATAGAAGGAGAAAGTAAACGAAAAGACTAATTTTTCAACATCTCTTCTAAATGCCATACACTTTCTTTTCAGCATCTCTCCTTTGCATACAATATCAAATTAAAATAAAAAATAAATGTAGGTCGCATCTTACTAGTGTCTAGAAATAGTTCGGTCTTAAAGATAAAAAGTAAGCATTTAGATGAAATATTTGAGGTGGCGAGAAAATTTTATCCTATAGAAGCGTGTGGAATATTGATTGGCAAAGCAAAAGGGACTTCATTCTCTTCTATCTAAGAGAGAAGAGGCTGTGCTACCGAACACGCTTCGCGTCCGTCTGTCTCAAACCCTGCAGTAGCTTCATCTCAAACCCTAATACTATTCTACACTCTCTAGCAGTACAATTTGGAATTTTGTTAAGAATAAATAATTGGAATCCTAAGTGTCAAATCACCATTAGACGATCGCCTTTTACCAAACCGCTATAATTCCGCCAACAAGACCCAAGAGCGCACCTATTATGAAACCTCCGCCAGAAAATATACTTAAAACAGAAAATACAATCATAAGTGTACCATATAAAGTTCTATTTTTTGGTTTTTCTTTAAGCAGAATTGAGGAAGTCAATACTATACCTCCACTTATTAAGCCCAAAGCAAAGAATATCCAAAAGGCTCCATTAAACCAAAAAAATGACATCATGCCCATCATGTGATGATGATCATCGAAGTCGAAGGTTGAGGGCACCATAAAATTGTACATCCAGAGAGAGAAGATTGACCCTAAAAGCGTTATTATACCAGAGGATAGTGATAAGGCAGAAGCTAAATTTATTTTTTCTTCAACACCGGATTGCATAACACTGTTATTAAAGTGTGTGTTTATAAACTTTTCCAAAAGGAGACAAAGGGTTATTAAATAACATATAATGTTTATTAAGGCCAAATTATACTAAAAGTATTTAAAACGCTGTTAACATTAACATGCTGATGACAGTAAGATTAAGATGTGAGACTGTAACAAAGTATATTATGCCAGCGGTGAGAGGACTTATTGCAAAAACTCTAGTCGAAGAATATGGCTTTTCACAATCTAACGCGGCTAAAATGCTTGGACTCACACAGGCAGCTGTAAGCTATTATATAAGCTCAAAAAGAGGGTATACAATGAGTAAAAAACTTGAAAGCAATGCCAAAGTAATGGAGATTATAAAGTCTATAACGAAGAAGTTGGCTGAAACAAAGGGGTCTAAGGAAGTTGATCTAAACTTATGTGAAATATGCCGAATATTATATGGGAACACTGGACGTTAGCTTATGATTATAGAATGTTTTTCAGCTTCACCTACATTATAAAAACAATCAAGTAAAGAATTGTTGTGACCACAACCCTATTAACCTAAAAGGTCTATCTATCATTACACGAGCCTATACCATTCCTAAGGTTGCTTGCCGCATGAGCAAATTATTTAAAGCTTAAATAAGCTCTATAACATTGTTATAGGTGTTGGTGGACTATCATAACATACATAAATTACTTAAAGCCAAAGTGGAGATTTTAGATGTAGGTCTGCTAAGACAGCATGAGAGAGTTGACGAGAGAAGATTGGCTGAACTTTATGAGGAGATAAGGGTGGATGGCCTTATAAAAAAGGCTGTGGCTGCAGACTTGAACACGTATATAATTATTGACGGCCACCATAGATACAATGTACTGAAAAGTTTGGGTTGCAAAAGGATTCCTGCAATTCTTGTCGACTACTTTTCGCCAATTTTAAAGGTTTATTCATGGAACAGTAATGGAAAAATTTCTAAGTCTTCAGTGATAGAGGCAGGAGTTTCGGGTAAACTGTTTCCAGCAAAGACTACAAAGCATATGATCTACTTTGGTGGAAGAAAGTTTCACATATCTCTTCTAGAGCCTGAAGTTAACATATAGATGTTGGAAAATGTGAAATGAAGGGTAAATTCATAACAATCTCCCCAGAATGTATAAGATGTAACCTAT
>JACIWG010000063.1 GCA_014361085.1 Nitrososphaeria archaeon | reverse complement strand
ATTTCTGTTCTATAGTTTTAAGCGATTTTTGTTTGCATACTATGTGCTTTTATTGCACATATTTTGCAAAAATTTTCTAAACAATTTTTTATAAAAATTCTTTTTTTTAATGCTATTTTACAATGTTATTTCGTGTCTGATAACCTTTAACCAACGATATCCTTTTACAGTATGCGCAAACTTCGTTTGATGAGGGAAAGTTGCATATCCTGCATCTTGTTATTGTCGGTTTTGGAAACTTTTCTTCCATCAATGGTATAAGTTCTAGGAAACGGTTTAGTAGTAGGTGCTTGAAGTTAGGATCTTCTTCAGAAAACTTTTCCAGCATCTTCGCATACTTTTTTATTCCAGCGGTGTCTGAATTTGGGCAGCCTATTGTTCTTATTGGAAGCTCACCATATAGGCAGTAGAGTAGGTTCTCGTTTTCGGGTGAACGGATTAGTGGCTTAACTTTGTAGGCCATACCTTCTGTTAGTGGAGGTAGAATGGGCTTTATTCTCGTAAGCTGCGTCCACTGTCCGTTCAAGAAAGTGTTTAACATTACACTTGTGACGTCGTCAAGGTTGTGTCCTGTAGCCAGAACCCTCACTTGAGCCCTTTTAGCCATTTCCTCGAAAATGTGACGTTTTATTGTCCCGCATACGGAGCAGATTTTTCTTTTAAACTTTGTTTTCTTAAAGTCTTCGATCGTTAAACCAAGCTCCTTTCTGATATCGTATGTTTGAAGTTCTATGTCCAAGATTTTTGTTAAAGTTTTAACTTTTGATTCACAGTGTTCAGAATATTCTGGAATTCCAAGGTTAAGGTGTAATGCTTTAAGCTCAAGTTTTGGGAAAGCATTATGTAGTGAATGTAGTAGGGCTGCACTATCTTTTCCCCCTGAGACAGCTACTCCTACAACATCGTCTTCCCTAAACATTTTGAATTCTTCAACAGTCCTCTTAACTCTTTTCACATAAAATTCTAGAAAACATTTTTGGCAAAGGTAAAGTTTAGCGTATGAAATATGTACTACGACAGTTCCGGAACCGCACATTCTACAGTAGGGCATAGCATCCAGATATGTGAGAAGAATTTTATATTTTTTTAAAATTAGTGCATCTTACCTCAAATGTTTTGATATTGTAGCTAATATAATCGTTGTTCATAACTTTTTTATAACACCTTTTGACGAAAGCAAAAAGCTGGTGCAAAAAATGGGTTTTAATGTTAGAAAAGAGTTTAGGCCAGGAGATGTTGGAGAAATTATAAAGTTTCATGGAATAGTGTATTCTAAAGAGTATGGTTATGATTTGACCTTTGAAGCCTATGTTGCAGAAGGTCTTGCACAATTCATTAAATCGTTTAAGCCTGGAAAAGACTGTGTTTGGTTGGTTGAAGATGAGGGAAAGATTGTTGGATGTATAGCTGTTTTTGGACGAACTAGCCAAGATGCACAGCTCCGCTGGTTTCTTATTCACCCCGACTATAGGGGTAGAGGATTAGGGAAAATGCTTTTAAACGAGGCCATAGAATTTTGTAGAAAGTGCGGTTATAGGCACGTTTACCTTTGGACTACAAGTGAACTTTCTGTTGCCAGAAAACTTTATACCATGTTCGGTTTTGTTAAAACTGAGGAGAAGAGTCATAGGATATGGGGTAAGGATTTGGTGGAGGAAAGATACGATTTATGGCTTTAGTTCGATTTCCTTATCTTCTTGCATCCAAATTGTTTTAAAGTCAGGGAAAAAAATAAATATTTTACCTTTTCCATTATATGATAGCTAAAAAGTGATGGTGAGTTTTTGGATCTGGAAGCAGATTTAGAGTATGTTTTAAAGAAGTCTTTGGAAATGGGTGCAAAGTATGCTGATTTAAGGTACCAAGAAAATTATTATGAGAGTATTTTGGTGGAGAACAGGGTTTTAAAATCATATTCGTCGAGAAAATTTTCTGGAGTTGGTGTAAGAGTCTTTGTCGATGAAGCGGTAGGCTATGCTTCGACGACAAGCTTGTCCCGTGAAAATTTTTTGAAGGCTATTGATAATGCAATAAAGGCTGCTAAGGCTTTAGGTGGAGGAGAGAAAGTAAAATTTGATTTTGAAGCCAATAGGGTGGAGGTTAAGTCAAAGTTTACTGTGGACCCAGAAAACGTTTCAGCTGAAGAGAAGATTTCGTTAGCATTGGATGCGAACAGGGCAGCCTTCTTTGACGATAGGATAAAGAATGCGATAACAAGGTTAGGGTTTTCAAAGGATTCTAGAGTATTTTTGTCAACTTATGGGGCGAAGGTTAAGGTTGAAACAGTAATGTCTGGATTATGGCATGAAAGTGTAGCAAAATCTTATAAGACGATGGAGAGGGTTGGGTACTCGGATTCAAGATGCGCTGGCTTCGAGTTCATAAAGTCAGGAGACTGGAACACATTCACTTCAGACCTTTCTAGGCTGGCTATTGAGGCTTCAGAAAGTGTAACACCTCCAGCTGGAACATATCCTGTTATAGTTGCACCCGATGTTATCGGACTACTACTGCATGAAGCTTTCGGGCACGCTTCAGAAGGAGACCTTGTTTCAACCCAGGAGTCAGTACTTTATGGTAGGATAGGCGAGAAGATTGCAAGTGAAATGGTTACGATCGTCGACGATGGAGTTGTTGAAAACGGTTACTTTTACCCCTTTGACGATGAAGGGACTGTTAAGAAGAGGACGGTCGTGGTAGAAGAGGGTGTTTTAAAGGGCTTCTTGCATGATATCATGTCCGCGTCCAAGTTTAGTGTAGAGTCTACAGGAAATGGTAGGGCTCAGGACTTCGAGAACATGCCTATAGTTAGGCAAACAAACTATTTCATGCTTCCCAGAGACTACGATTTCGATGAACTATTGGAGGACATAGATTATGGGATATATGTTTGTGGTAAGGGTGCGACTGGAGGACAGGTTGATGTTGGAATGGGAACATTCACGTTTAGTGTGGGCCCATCCAAGATTATTAGGAGGGGAAGGTTGGCTGAGACTGTTAGAGGTGTTGTTATAAGTGGGCTTATACTTGAAACTTTAAAGACTATTGATGCAGTTGGAAAAGATTTGATGATAAAAACAAACGTTTTCGGAGGATGTGGCAAGATGGGGCAGACTGTTAAGGTTGGATTTGGTGGACCACATGTTAGGGTTCAGAAGATGACTGTTGGAGGAAGGTAGGTTATGAGTTTGGCTGAGAAGGCTGTTAAAAGGGTTCTGGAACTTGGAGCCTCTGAAGCTGAAGCATACTTTCATAGTGAGAAGGTTTTTTGGATAGAGTTCGATGACAAGATTGAATGCTTTAAGGTTACAGAGTCTAATGGGTTAGGTTTAAGGGCTGCTTTAGGAAAGAAGGTTGCATCATACTCTACATCAAACATTAGCTTAGAGGAAATAGATGAGGCGGCTGAAAGGGTTGTTAGGATCGCTAAAGTCACACCTGAAGACCTTGAATGGAGACACTTTAACATGAGCTTCAGCAAATCAGATGCTAGAGGATACTATGACGAGAGTGTAGAGGAGATAGGGTATGAGGATGTTGTTGAAAAAGTAAATATGGCAATTGAAAGGATTAGAGAATACAGTTCCATGGTTAAGCCTGCAAGGGGGATTCTGACTATATCGACGACAAGAACAGGTATAGTAAACTGCTATGATGGAGAGTTTGAGAGAAGAGAGACTGGTGTGGTTGCATGGGTTAGGGCTAAGGCTGAAGATGGGTTGGAGAAGAGTATAGGAAGCGAGCATATTGAGACAAGATTCTGGAAGAACGTTAACCTGGAAGAACTCGCTTCAAAGGCTGCTGAAAATGCATTAAACTTTTTGAAGGCAAAGCCTATCGAAAGCTGCAGGATTCCAGTAATTTTTAGAAACGATGTATTCGCAAGCATATTGGGGACAATGTTAAGCGGCCCAATAACAGCGGAATGGGTTCAGAAAAACAGGTCACCCTTGGCAGGCAAGCTTGAGAAGAAAATAGCATGTGATAGGATAACTTTAGTTGATGATGGGATAATGTATGGTGGAGTAAGGACAAGACCCTTCGACGATGAAGGATATCCGACACAGAAGACTTATGTTATAGAAAAGGGTTTACTAAAAAACTACCTTTACGACACATACACTTCACTAAAAGATAATGTTAAGTCAACAGGAAATGCTGTAAGAGGAGGGTACTGGACGCCTCCTCAGACGGCACCATCTAACCTAATACTGATGCCTGGAGACTCGAGTTTAGAGGAGATGGTTAAGGAGACTTCAAGAGGACTGCTTGTCGAGGACGTTATAGGGGAATGGTTATCGAATCCAGTAAGTGGAAACTTGAATGCTACAGTAACACATGCGTACTTGATTGAAAAAGGGGAGCCAACTATTCCAGTAAAGGGTGTGATGGTTTCAGGAGACTTTTACAAAATGATTTTAGAAGATGTTGAAATGGTTGGAAAAGATGTTAGAAACATGGGCCAATACTATTCACCAACAATAAAGTTTAGGGAAATTACAGTTGCAGGAAAATAGTTTAACTTTAAAATAATAACATCAATGGATTAGCATTCAATAAAAATTTTCTCTATTGTAGAGAAAAAATTTAAATAAAATTTCTCTATAACAACGTATATGCAAATAACTCTAGTTAACGATTATATTACAGAATGGGTTAAAAGAAGAATAGCAGTTGGCATTGAGAGAGAGTTAAAGGTTCCTAAAAGGATGGATAAGATTATTTCGATTATAGGACCGCGCAGGTCTGGCAAAACATACTTCTTTTACCAGCTTATTAGCGAGGATAGAGAAAATTCTTTATACTTAAACTTTGAAGACACAAGACTTGCTGACATAAACTTTAAGGAAATAAGAGAAGTGGTAAGGGCTTATATAGAAGTCTGTGGCAGAGAACCATCCAGCATCTTCTTTGACGAAATCCAGAATGTAGTAGGTTGGGAGAAAGCTTTAAGATCTCTTCTGGACCTGCAAAAATATAATCTTTTTGTGACAGGCTCTTCTTCGAAGCTTTTAAGCAGAGAAATAGCTACACAGTTAAGGGGTAGAGCGTTCTCTTACCTTCTTCTCCCATTCAGTTTCAGAGAATTTTTGAAGGCTAAAAAATTTGACTTTAAAGCTCCACTAACATTTGATGAGATAGCACGTGCAAAAAATCTTTTAAGGGAATACTTAGAATACGGTGGTTTTCCAGAAGTTGTTTTAGAAGATGTTGAGAAGGATAGGATTTTAAAGGAATATTCTGAAATGATACTTTTTAAGGATATTGTAGAAAGGCATAGGCTTAGGAACATAAGCTTGGCCAGACTACTGCTCAACTTCTTTCTACAAAACTTTTCGAACGAATTTAGCGTAAACAGGGTTCTAAAGTCATCCGCTACCATAAATTTTGGAAAAAACACACTCTACAACTATATTGAGAAAGTTCAAGATTCTGTAGCCATATTTTTCCTAAACAGGTTTTCGCCAAAAGTTTATCAGAGAATGAGTTGGCCAAAAAAGGTTTACGTATGTGATACAGGATTAGCAAAGGTCACCAGAATTTCAGAGAACATAGGAAAGCTTATGGAGAATGTGGTTTACCTTGAACTTTTAAGATTAACTAACAGGAGGCCTATGCTTGAAATATACTATTGGAAAGAAAGTCAACAGAGGGAAGTAGATTTCCTTTTAAAAGAGGGAGTAAACATCGAACATTTAATACAGGTAACATACGCTTCTGGAAGAGATGAGGTTGAAAAAAGAGAAATTAAGTCCCTGATAGAAGCTTCTAGGAGAACAGGATGCAAAAACCTGTCAATAATAACATGGGACTACGAGGATAAAATCAAAGTAGAGGGTGAAAGCATCAACTTTACACCATTATGGAAATGGCTACTTACAACATGATATCCGCTTGACAGCTAAAGCCATTAAGCTTCAAGCCCTATCCATGTGACATGCCTCCACCTCTCTCTAAAGCTTTCTGGTAAACGTGTTAGGCGACTCATAGATGAAATTGTTTCAAAGGTCTGCTAGAAAAATCTTGTACAAAAGCCAGCTTTGTATCCGGTTTCCACAAGGACATAGTGAGGCTTTTATTACGACTTTAAACTTCTTTTAAATCTTTAACATAGTTACAGTAAATTTTAAATCGTCTGCTGTCGACAACATGGAATTCGAAAATTTCATCGAAACCCTCTTTCCTTAAAGTTGCTATAACGGAACTGGGGGCTAGTTCGGTTAGGATAAGAACGTCTATGTCGCTGGCCAAAACATTTTCGCCTCTACCTGTAGAGCCGAAGAGAAAGACTCTTCCTTCTGGGTCAATGGTGCGCAAAATTTGTTTAATCTTCTTCAAATAGTAGTCTATGTTCCTGAAAAATTCAAGCTTCTTTTTCGCTTCATCCACTAGAAAATTTTCCAACAAACTCTATCACCTCTTCCAGAAACTTCATAAGCTTTTCAGCTTCACTTCTACTAAAGTCTCTGGGAAAATATCTTAAGGTAACATAAGCGTCTTCAAGACTTGCAAATTCTAGAGATTTTTCGTTTTCAAAACCTTTGAATGCATCAACTTTGTCCAAAACCTGTCCAAGTAGTAGGAAAAGCTTTCTCAAACTGTGAACCTTAGAGAAGTCGATACCAAATTCAAGAAGCTTAGCCTTTAAGAAAAGCTGTTAGGGATTGTTCAATATTAAAGACTACAAGATCGTAATCGCCTCGAGAAAAGTGGAAATCTGAAGCATCCCTAAACTTTCGAGACCTATCCAGTAGCCTACTCACTTCCTCCCTCTTCATATTAAGCTCTTATGAGGTAGGCGCAAGTATTTAAATTAATCTACACACTAGAGTTTTCACCATTAAAGCCTTTATTTTTTATATGTTAGAAGACTGGCCATGGCACATAAGCTTTTTAACTGCATAGGCAAATAATATGATATGAGAAGAGTTAGGGAAGACTTTCCAATATCAAATGAAGTTGTTTACATGAATACTGCAGCGATCTCGCTCAAGCCAGTCCAGGTTATAGATGCGATGACAGAGTTCATGAAAGGGTATGAGGCGAATGGGACAGTAAACTTCAGCGACAGCTTAGAGGGGGAGGTTCTAGAGAATGCAAGGTGCAGAATAAGTGAGCTTATCGGATGCAGAAGCGATGACATAGCGCTTACAACAAACACTAGTGAGGGAATAAACTTTGTAGCCCATTCGATAAAGTTTGAGCATGGAAACAATGTTGTCACCACAGACCTAGAGTTTCCGACAGTAACATATCCTTGGCTAAAGATTGCAAAAGAAAAGGGTGTTGAAGTTAGGTTCGCTTTAAACAGAAATGGTATTGTATCAGTTGAAGATTTGGAGAAGCTTGTCGACGATAATACTAGGGTTATAGCATTAAGTCACGTAGAATATAGTAGTGGCCAGAGATTCAATCTAAGGGAGGTTGCAGATTTAGCTCACAGGCATGGAGCAATCTTGGTAGTTGATGCAGTACAGTCTCTTGGAGTAATACCATTAAATGTTAAAAGAGAGAATGTTGACGCCCTAGCTTCAGCAGCATACAAGTGGCTTCTAGGACCCTTCGGAGCAGGATTCGTTTACATGAGAAAAGAATTGTATGAGAATGTTATGCCACCGTTTGTTGGATGGAGAAGCAACAAAGAGCATGAAGAATATGATCCACAAAAATTTACTTTACCAGAAACTGCAAGAAGGTTCGAGTACGGTGGAATGCCATATACTCCAATATATGGGCTCACAAAGGCAATAGAATACATAATGAGCATAGGCATAGAAAATATAAGAGAACATGTGATGAATCTTACCCAGAAGCTTATTGATGGATTAAATGACTTGGGAGCACAAATACTGACACCCTCGAATAGGGAACAGAGGGCTGGAATAGTTTCAGCAAGATTCGATAAAATGGACTATGACAAGATTGTAGAAGAGCTAGCGAAAAACAAGATAATAGTTTCAAAAAGAATGAACGCTTTAAGGATCTCGCCACACATATATAATGTGGAAGAGGATGTAATGAAATTTGTAGAAGCTATAAAGAAGGTAAGAAAATAGAGGATTGTGGAAAGCAATTCATCAGTTATTTAATAATAAGATGGGATCTAATAGTATCCTTATATTTCAGGTAATAGTAGAAGCCTAAAAAGAATGTGTAGAGGAAGGCTGAAAATCTTGGCAAAAACCTTTTACGGGATACTATAATCTGTCCCAAAACATACCTTAGCATACTACATTCTAGACCATACATTTTTATTCTCCAAAAGTTCATAGCCCTATCATAGTTTAGCCAAAACTCATGCCAAAAACCTTTAGACCTAGTCAATGATTCAACATTCAAAATAT
>JACIWG010000062.1 GCA_014361085.1 Nitrososphaeria archaeon | reverse complement strand
TCCTGACGTCAACGTTCTTTAATATTGTATGATTTGTATTAATTTGTAACGTCATCTTATAAGGTGGTCTTGTGTGTGCTATTACTTCAAGGTTGGGGTTAGTACCAAGTTTTGCAGCAGCCTCGTAAGGTAGGCCTCTAAACACATAATTTACTTCACCTGTTTCAAGTGCTGAAACCATTGTCATGGGGTCTGTTATAAATCTAATGATAATCTTTTCGAGGTAAGGCTTACCCTTGTCCCAATAGTTAGGGTTCCTTTCTAATAGTATGTGGCTGCCTTTTACCCATTCCTTGAATATGAATGGTCCAGTACCTATAGGTTTTGTCCTGAACTCGCTCTTTTCGAAATCTTGTCCTTCTAAAATATGTTTTGGAACAATCGCTGTATCAACTGAAGCTAACAGAGTTAATTGTACTGCAGGAAGAAGTTGCTCAAGTTTTAATTTGACGGCTGTTTCATTTAATATTTCGACCTTTGCGTTCTTAAAATATGCTGCACCAAATATGTCATACTTTGAAATTATATTTTCGAAAGAGAATTTGACATCTTCTGGTCCAAAAGGTTTTCCATCATGCCATGTTACTCCCTTGCGTAAGTTAAAAACGTATGCGTTTTCGTTTTCTAAAATTTTCCAAGATTCTGCAAGGCTTGGTATAATGTTCAGTTTCGTATCTGTATTTAGGAGTGAGTCGAATATCTGTGCTGCAACGAAGGATGCGTGCCATGCACCTGTTGTTGGGTCAATAACCTTTGGTTCAGCTGCAAGTCCGACTACAATTTGTCCTCCAACTTTTGGCTGGGTTAAAGCCTGTGATGCTAGTGATGCTGTAAGTATTATGAGTAGCGAAATTGTGGCTATTATTCCATATTGTTTTTGTTTCTGCATTCCAGAAAGTTCAGAAAGTTGATTATTTAAACTTTATTATATCCTAATCGCAACAATCTCAAAATAATTTCAAAAAATTTTATAATTTTTTATAAAGTTAAAAATTATTTAAATATTTAGTTCGAAGAACGTATCATTCTCCCCTAATTTTATCCCATTCCTTAATGCCATGTAATAAAAGTATTGAATTTCAGGCCTATTTTTAATTTTATCTACAACTTCTATATTATTATCCTTTTGTTCAACAAAGAGGATATCTGCTTTTTTCTCTTTTAAGTTTATGCATAAAACTATACCCAAATTTTCCATTTCATGCATTATCGGATAAAATATGAGGTTCCCCAAGCTATAGAAGATAGGTTTTCCCTTATAAACCTCTATAGGTTGGAATGTGTGTGGGTGTCCTCCAACAATAAGTTCGGCGCCCACGTCTATTGAATGTCTTGCTAACGTTTTGACGTAATCTAAAACAATTTTATTGTATGGTGCTAAACCAACACCCCAATGAGGTTGTAAAACAAGATAATCACATTCTTTCCTTGCCGCCTTCAAAATTTTTTCTAAGAAGGTTAAATCGTTATTTAATACTTCCCCTTTAACAATATATGGTGCCGCAGGCTCCTCCAATATTTCTCTCGGATCTATTTCCACTCTCGTTATTATTCTAATTCCCGCTACCCCTGGCTTATCATCTTTACTTAATGCTTCAGACACAAATGTTGTTGTAAACCCTATTATTCCAACCTTTTTTCCATCGACTTCTAGCATGCATGGTTGAAAAGCTTCACTTCTTGAAACTCCATAGCCGTAACTTTTTATCCTTTCCCTTGACAGTGCATTTTTAGTGAATTTTGCTGCACTATCTCCATAATCCATTATATGATTGTTTGCCAATGATACTGCTTTTACTCCAATTTTTTTGAGAAAATCAATGATCTTGATGTTTGTTTTTAGTGCCGAATATTTGTTCATCGGTATAAGTCTACTATTAACTACAATCGGTGTTTCAAGATTTACTATAACATTTTTGCAGTTACTGAATATTTTCTCTAATCTTTCTCCAATAAATAATTTGGAAGGGTCTTCTGCGTAAACGTCTCCGCAGAAGCATAAATCATATTCTTCTATTACTTGCACCATGTCTGTTTAATCACACGGAACGCGTTCTCTCCTACAACCTTTGCAATGTCTTGATCCGAATATCCGTGCTTTACAAGCCATCTTACAATGTTGGGGTACTCTGAAGGATTTTCTAGACCATCTACGAATGGAACTTCCTGGAATTCTGGAAGATTGTCTCTGAATGCTGTTGTAATTGAAAGCTCCTTTGCAAATGTATGGTGTAGTGCTACATGGTCTCCAAATAGTGTGTCTGGACCGAAGGCTACGTGGTCTATTCCTACAAGTTTCACAATGTACTCGAAATGTTCCATTACACTTTCAATCGAATGTCTCCTATTATTGTATGTTAGTGTCGTATGAGGTGCTGCTTCCACGCCTATTACGCCACCTTTTTCGGCAAGAGCCTGTATAATGTTATCAGGCTTCATTCTTCTCGAAGGCCATAATGCTCTTGCTCCAGCATGTGTTATGAAAACAGGCTTTTTGCTTGCCTCAATAACATCTAGTGAAGTTTTGTCGCTTGAATGCGATATGTCTATTGCTATTCCAAGTTTATTCATTCTCTCAACTAAATTGTATCCTTGGTCTGTTAAGCCTCCATCATGCTTGTTGGCTATACCGGAAGCAAACTCGTTTCCTTCACTGTATGTGATTCCCATTACTCTGACTCCGAAACCGTATAATACGTCAACTTTATCAAATTCTGTTCCAATGTGTGGTGTCGATTCAAGATGTATTATTATCGCCGTTTTTCCTTCATCGTGTGCTCTAGGAATATCCTCTATCCTTCTAGCAATGAAGGCTAGGTCTTGGTGGTCAACATCAGATATGAACATTCCAATCTGGTGTACAACATTCTCCCATGCCCAGGCGTCTGGAGACTTTGCTAATGCAACACCATCACTTAATGCTGCGAATATTACATCAAGGCCTGAGGCAGCAATACCCTCATATCCTGTAAACAGCCGCCCTCTTCTTAAATATTCGACAGTTTCTGCTGGTTCTTCTGGAAAAACTTCAAGGTGATCGTGTGTTGAAATTGTTAGGTATTTTTCAAAGATTTCTTGAACTCTTTCTTCTTCTGTTTTAGATAGTTGTATTATTGTTGAATTCACTCTTCCAACCTGTTTTGCAAGTTTAAATTCCTTATAGTCTTTTCCAGGTTCAAGATAACTGAAAGACTGGTATCCATCATATTTCTTTCTTTTTGATATCATTACGCACCATTATTGTTGAATGGTTTATAAATGTTAATTGCATGTTTATGTAAAACCTATTTCTTGTCTAAAAGATGGCATGAGACACGATGTTCTGGGAAAACCTCTATTTCTTTTGGCTCAAGTTTATCACATAAATTGAACCTATATGGGCATCTTGGATGGAACCTGCAACCCTTAGGAGGATTCACGGGGGAGGGTGGCTCTCCCTCAAGAGTGGGCAAAGTTTTTGATTTTGCACTCTTTGGATCTGGTGGTGGTATGGATTCGAGTAAGCCTAGAGTGTAAGGATGTTTAGGACTGTTAAATATTCTTTCAGCAGGCCCCTCTTCTACAACTTTACCCGCATACATTACACTTACCTTGTCAGCTATACTTTTAAGCAGAGGGAGTTCATGGCTTATAATCACGTACGTCAAATTATATTTTTCTTTCAAATCTATAAGTAGATTCAGAATTTGCGCCTTTATCGTAACATCTAATGCTGCTGTTGGTTCATCTAATATTACTACCTTAGGTTTTAATGCCAATGCTCTTGCAATACAAACTCTTTGCCTTTGTCCTCCACTAAGCTGATGAACATATCGAGGTAAGAATTCCTTTGCTGGCGTTAGTCCCACTTCCTCCAAAAGTCTTACAACAGTTTTTTCCTCTATCACACTATTATGTACTTTAAATGGCTTTTCTAGTATGTCCTTGACTGTCTTTCTCGGATTAAGTGATGAATACGGGTCTTGGAAGACTGCTTGAACATTCTTCCTGAACTCTTTTGCACTACTATTATTAGATAATATCTTGGCTAAGTCTTTGCCTAAAAATTCTATCTTTCCCTCAGTTGGCTGTTCTAATCCTAAAAGCATTTTTGTTACTGTAGTTTTTCCACTTCCAGATTCCCCAACTATACAGTATGTTTCACCTTCCCTTATGTGAAAGTTTACGCCATCAACAGCCTTAATGTAAGCTTTACTGAATAATCCTGTTTTAACCATATAATATTTTTTTAGACCAGTTATTAAAAAAATTGTTTGCCTCATATTCGCCAACACCGAACCTTCTTTAAGCCATTGCATTCAATAAGAGGCGGCTCTTTTTCACACTCTAAACTATAATTACTGCACTTTCTTATAAAATCACATCCCTTTATCGTGTACGAGTTCTCTACTTTTTCAGTAATTGTTGCCATTTTTTCCCTTAACCTTTTCACTTCACCCAGGTATATGGCCTGTGATGATAGAATTAGCGTCTTTGTATATGGGTGTATGGGGTTAGAAAATATCCCTTCTACACTATCCTCTTCTACTACTTGACCATTGTACATTACATAGATTCTGTCAGCTAAATATGATGTTAGGCTTAGGTCATGTGTTATCAGAATTATTGAAAGATTATATTCTTTTCTCAAATTATTCAACAATTTCAAGATCTGTGACTGGATTGTAAGGTCTAATGCTGTAGTGGGCTCGTCAGCAATTAGAAGCTTCGGTTTCGCTGAAATGGCCATTGCTATAAATACACGTTGGGCCATCCCTCCACTTAATTGGAAAGGATACATTTTAAGCACCCTTTCCGGGTCAGCTATTCTCACTTTCTTCAACAATTCTATTGCCTGAGCATGTGCCTCATTGCTTGAAATTTTTGGATTATGCGCCATTAATGCCTCAAAAATCTGTTCACCAACAGAAATGATCGGATTAAGATATGATATTGGATCCTGAAATATTACAGTCACATCTTTTCCTCTTATCTCTGTCATAAGCCTTTCGTCAGCATTTAGGATATCCTTTCCATCAAATGTTATCTTTTTTGCAGAAATTTTAGCATACGGTGGCAATAGGCCCATTACAGCCATTGCAACAGTAGACTTCCCGCTTCCAGATTCACCAACCAACGCAATACATTCTCCCTCATTAATATAAAATGAAACATTTCTTACTGCATTTACTTTATATTCTCTTAAAACATATTCAACATTTAAATCTTCGACTTTGAGAAGCGTTTCCGCCAATACTATCACCTTATACTTTTTGGATTAAATATGTCATTTAATCCATCAGCCAGCAAGTTTACAGAAAGAACTGTAATCGTTATAAAGATGCTTGGAAAAGCTAGAGTCCACCATCCACCAACATATATCGCCTGTCTAGCTATAGCCAAGATCCTACCCCAGCTCGCCATATTAGGATCGCCTAGTCCTAGAAAACTTAGTCCTGCCTCAGCTAATATTGCATCCGACATTTGTAGTGCTGAAGCAACAAGTACTGGTGGCATAACATTAGGTAATATTTCATTGAACATTATGTCAAAGTTTCCGGCACCTAAAACTTTTGCAGCCTGAACATATTCCCTCTCCTTAATAGAAAGAACTTCTGCTCTAACAATTCTTGCAATTGTGGGCCAAGAGAATACACTAAGAATCAATATTATGTTTGTTAAAGTTGGTCCGAAAATTATAACTGCAAAGATGATTAGAATAAATCTAGGAATAGAAAGAAAGAAGTCTGTTACACGCATTAGAAGCTGGTCAAGTTTTCCTCCAAAATATCCAGCTGGTAGTCCAACTGTAATAGAAATTAGGACTGTTAAACTTGTCGAAACTAGGCTTACAAATAAAGCTGTCCTTATTCCGTAAAGAGTCCACGAAAACACGTCTCTACCTAATTGGTCTGTACCCATAGGGAACTGTGGTGAAGGTGGTGTTAGGCCTTGAGAATATCCTGTTTTAAGAGGATCTTTATCTGTTAAAATTCCAGCGGTAAGGCCTAAAAAGATTATTGATGAAAGTAATATAAGTGATATTGTTAAAGAGCGTGACCTTCTAAATAAAAACAATTTCTCACCTCAGTTTAACTCTTGGATCAACGTAAGTGTAGACGATGTCAGTGACAATATTGGCTATTATAACTGAAACTGAAGTTAACACGAATATGCCATTTAATAGGGGAAAATCTCTTGCTTCAATCGCTTCTATTGTTAACCTTCCAACACCAGGCCAGGAAAATATTGTTTCAGTTATAACCACTCCACCTATTATTAATCCAAGTTGAATGCCTGCAACTGTGATTATTGGTAAAAGAGCATTTTTTAACGCATGCTTAAACAATATTCTTCTCCATTTCAATCCTCTAGCTTTGGCAGCAATAATATAGTTAGAATAAAGTGACTCTATCATTGAAGTCCTGGTAAGCTTAACGTAGGTTGCCATCTGTATGAGGGCAAGCGAAATAGATGGTAAAGCAAGATGCCATAATACGTCCATCGTATACCTTATTGGATCAGCTGGTGAAACACCAATCGTTACATATCCACTTAATGGAAAAAGCCTATAGTTTATAACTAAAAATAGTATTAAAAATTGTGCGAGTGCAAAAATTGGTATAGAATAGAATACTAGAGTTAAAGAAGATATCATGTTATCGGTAATAGTATCTTTTTTTAGTGCTGCAACAACCCCAAGTACTATGCCGAAAAATATTGCAATAAGTGCTCCAGTACCAGCTAAGAGAAGTGTTGTAGGAACCCTTTCTAATATAACATCAAGTACAGGTCGCTTGAATGTGAACGAATATCCAAAATCACCTGTAAATAGTTTACTTAAATATATTATAAGCTGTTCATGTAAAGGTTTATTTAGCCCATAGATTTCTCTTATCATTTCAATATATTCTTTTGTAGCAGTTTCTCCCGCCATTAGGACTGCTGGATCGCCTGGAGCAAGTTTTATCAGAAGGAACGTGAATATGATTACAGCTGGAACCATGAATATTCCAATCAGAATCCGTTTCAAAATATATTCTTTTGTTCCACTTGGCATAGTGAATCCAATTTTCTATAAAAGATGCTTCAACTTACCATAGTCTGGTTTCGGAAAACTTCTCATGCTATGTTTAAGGCCTAGAGAAAGTAGCATTTCCACTGTTTTCAACGATACCTTTACAGGATTTATTACAGGCAAATCAATTTTATCACTTAAAAGTTCGTCTACGAGAGCGTAACCCATTGACATACAACCTAACACAACAGCATCTCCTCCCATTTCCCTAACCGATCCCATAATCGTTTCAGCAAGTTTTCTTGAAGCCTCTTCCCTATTTTTTATGAATTCTGCAACAGGAATGTTCGCTGGAACTATTGCTGTAACCTTCTCACTGAAACCATAAGATTTAATCATGTGCTTCGTTAATATAACAGTACCTTCTAAAGGGGAAACAACAACAAATTCGTCAGCCAACTGTGCTGCAAGATGTAAAGTCGATTCTGCTGGTCCAATTACAAGTTTGCTCACAAGTTCCCTTGCAGCCCTTAACCCTGGGTCTCCAAAACATCCTACAATAAATGCATCATAAAAATTCTGCAATTTATAAATTTTAGAAAGGTAAGATGATGCCGCGAACGCCTCCTCAATACAATTTTCTATTGTAAGTGGACCATTATCGACACCAATAATATCAACAGTCGAATTTGCAGCAATCTTATTCGCAATACTCTTCCTTCTCTCTTCCTCCTCTGAAGTAAGTCCTATTCCAGGTACCACATATCCTATTCTATACTTCTTTGAAACCTCCATTCCAAGTTCCCATTCTCTCATAAAAAATGCCTATATAAATTTAAACTCAATAAGATAGCTTGCTTGTATAATATGAAAACATTTTTATTTATTAAAATATATCCTACTAGTATGCCAAAACCAAAAGTCGATCAAGAAACCTGCATCGGCTGCGGAGCCTGTGTAGCAATCTGCCCAGACGTATTCGAGCTAGGTGATGATGGAAAATCTCATGTAAAGAATCCTGACGCATGTGACAAATGTGATTGTCAAGCTGCAGCCGACGGTTGCCCTGTAGGTGCAATAACCCTAGAATAGAAATAATAGAATAGTTTCCAATTTATTTTTTTTAAAGAAAATTTGATAGTGGCAACTAAAAAAGGCATATTTGTAAGCATGTTTCCTTTTTAGTAGTTCACTTTGTTACACTTTTTTCCACTAAAACTTCAGTACCTTGGTGTGATATTTCAGAAACTACTGCAATTATTTCACTATCTTTAATTTGTTCAACTCTTGGAATATATTTGTCTATTAAATCGTTCCTCTTCTTACTAGCAACCATTGGCTTTAACATTATACCATCTTCTAAAGGAATGATTTCAAGCATAGTTCCATTCCACATTCTATATCTTC
>JACIWG010000061.1 GCA_014361085.1 Nitrososphaeria archaeon | reverse complement strand
TACAGTCAGTGAGCAGAATATCTGAAAGCTGTATTATTACCCTAACAAATTTATACTTTTCCTATAACATTTACATTCTGAATCTCGTATACCCTGTCTCTTTTCCTAGAAGTTGGTTAAAGTTTTTTAGGAATATTGCTAACGCTTTCACGTGTGTTATAACATTTTCTACTGTCTCCTTTTCTCCTTTAACATCTAGTACTGTTTCCACGTAATAGAATTTTCCTTTGTGGACTAGTTTTAGGCTTGTTTTATAATATTTGTTTAGTCTTCCTATGCTGTATTTTGTGTACTTGTATAGTCTTACTATTTTTGGATATCTTTTTCTGATTCTTGTTCTTGTGAATGGGTTTTCGAAGTTGTTTAAAAGTTCTGTTTCTTCTTGGCTTAATTTTATATTGTATATTCTTTCTATATCATCATCTAATAGGAGGACTCCATCAGAATATATTTTTATTGAATCATCTCCTACTTCTATTGTTATTCCAATAGGGTCTATTCCGATGTCTACTGTTTTTTCTAAGTCTTTGAAATGGCCAGTTTTATCGTGAAAATGTATTGGCCCCATAATCATTGGTATTTGTCCTACTTTTAACTCCTTCAACCCTTTTATTTCATTTATTATCTTATTTGCAAGAACCTCCTTGTCATTAAATCAAGTTTCTGTAATATTTAACAGTATATAAAAAAATTTGGGGGAGGAGGAATGAGCTTGAAACTTGAGTGTTATCTCAAATTTGGTTTCCCCCAGATAAGTTACTATGGCCGCGATCAATGTTCCGTTTTCATTCAAATGTCGAGTATGCAGTTCTTTTAGAGCTTGCATTATCTTGTAGTTCACATTAGACTTGTTTGTTACATATTTTACTTCAACATAAGCTACCTTACTATTTTTTAATACAGTGATATCGTCTCCAGGGTGTTTTGAGCTTCCATTATGTGCTCCAATTATTTGGTAATTTAATTTTCTTAAAGTTCTTTCTGCTACTCTTTCACCTAAAGCACCTTTTGCATAACATCTTTCTTTACCATATTCTACTAATCCTGTAATTATTTTGTCAAGATCTTCTTTTGGAAATACTACTATTGCACGTAATAAGTCGTTATCTATTTCTTCAGTTGAGAGTTCCGGGTCTCCTAAAAGTGTAGACTCCAATCCCTCTTTTTTGTGGAATATGTATCTTTTTTCTTTTTTCCCATGCTTTGCTATAAACACTATTTTGTTTTTGCCTGCTATTATGTTTGTTATCTGCTCGTATCCTGTTCCAGTCACACGATACAATTTGAATACATTCTCTTCTTTGATTACCCTATATTTTACATTATGTTCCTTATTCCCGTATTCTATTTCGAGATAAGGTTTTCCTCCATATGTTGTAAAACAATATTTTTTTGCCTCTATCTCATGTTCTCCTATCTCCAATTTTAGTGTACTGTTTTCTTGTTTTATTTTTGCACATTTTATCATCGTATGCTCATTATATTCTTTGATAAAATCTTCTAACGTATACTCTTTTATTTCTATAACCTTAACATATTTTTCTAAAGCATACTTTTTAGGCACTGTAACTGTTAGTGGCCTGTATCCTGTTCTAGTGTAAACGTTGAACCTGTCTTTTGAAGTCTCTAAAGCTATTCTTACAACCTTTTCTCCTCTAATATTATAGTGTTCTTGCAGAGTTTTTGGAACCTCTATTCTCGCCTTACCACTGTCTCCTTTTGGCAAAATTATTTTTGCGAAATAGTCTTTTCCCACATCCTTTTTCTGTAACTCTCTTCTTCTTGTCCTAAACCCTACTTCCGTAAACCTTCTTGGACATATCTTGTACATTTTACCGGCTTCAAATTCTTCTGCAAAATCTTTTGGAACATGTACTTCAACATATTTTTGCCTGAACCTTTGAACACATTCTATAACATGTCCTCCAACCTCATACTCAACCCTATACAATTTACTGCAATCAAATTTTGTAGCAAAAATCTTTTCTAGGTCGTCAACGGCTAAAGTAAAATATTTCCAGCCTCCTCTAACAGCAGCCCTTCTCCAAACACATCCTTCAACCAAATCTAATACATTAGGGTCTCTAGTGAACCTTCCAAGCCCATCCCTCCCTAAAACACAATCTCCTCCACAACCATTGTAACCCAAAAACCTTCCCACGTTCCCAAAAAATTTTCTACAATCTCCTCTACTGGCCTATTGTGTTCCCCCAACTTTGGAGACCCTTACACCTTATCCGGTGTACTGGAAAGTTGGCTTGGTTTCCCTCAGGCCCCTAACGCTCATGTTTTAACCAAGCTTTTCCAGCCGAAAAAGGGTCCCACTATGCTTTCATCATCCTCTAAGCTTTGGCTTAGAAGACTCATCTTCGGCCTTCGGGCTCCACATTCTAACTATAGAATCTATTGCCTCTATTTAATCGCCAACAGTCTTCTAGCAATCTTTGAACCATGTTCTGTTAAAATAACATTGTCTCCTCTAACTTCTATCACATTGTATTCGTATGCTACCTCCTTCAATTTTCTTTTCGAAATTGGCAGTATTTTTGCTGGAACATTTTGTCCAGAGCATGCTATCGTATACAGTATCCTCTTAACATATGCTGGCAACTGCTCACAAACCTTATCTAATCCTTTATCATATTCTTCTTTAACAAAAGTTTTCTTCGGTCTCGCGTTTATTATTTGCATATGCTCTGGTAAGCCAACTTTAACTTTTACCGGCCTGCAACCGTATTCTGGAAGGTTTGCTTGCACAAGCGCTTCTCCAACATCCAATGTTCTCAGTAAATGAATGTACTGTTCCTGTTCAAGCTCGTTCACCATATAATTTAGCACCAGCCTAATATCCTCGTTCGATATGAGTGCATGTGATATTATCAGGTTAGAGTTTGCTATAATATTCTTGCTCACAAGCGAGGGCCTCGTAGAAACTGTAGCCAAGCTTACACCATACTTTCTCAATTCTATCGCAATCTTCTCCAAAACACCAATATAGTTTAAAATATGTGGTGCAATATTGTGTGCCTCATCAACCAGTAGCAGAAGTTTGAGCTTGTTTGAAGGTTCAAGCCTTCTACCCAGTCTGTAAACCCTATCACATACAATGTTGGTGAGAAAATTTTTAGCCTCATCTGTTGGGAGAACACTCAAGTCTATTACAGTTAAACCGTCAAATATAATCTTATCCAAGTCGTCTTCGCTTGAATCAAAAACTTTTGCTAAAACACCTCTACTGAAAGGGTAAAGTCTTGAAACAAGAGCCTCGCAGCCTTCAACCTAACCCTTAACCCTAGAATACCTAGACTGCACACCCCTAACCTTGTCAACAAGACCTGAAACCTTCATCACCTCATTAAATCTGTAATAGTATCCTTCAAGAACATCTCTCAAAACCCTGGACTGTAGGGGTGAAAGGGGAGAAAAGTAGGTTGTGTAAAAGAAGTTGTTCAAAAGAGAAACAATATTTTCCACACCAGAAACAACATCATCTCCTTCAAAAGCTAAGGGTGCAACCCTAAAATTCTTTCCAGGAACAAGAACCCTTGCACCATCAAAAACATTAAACTCTCCAACCCTATCGAAGACTAAAGCAGAAACGTTGTTCCTCAAAAGCTCATGCAATAAAATTTTAGCAGTAGTACTCTTTCCACTACCAGTCCTACCAAAAACACAAACATGTTTACCCAAACATTCTAGAGGAAAGCTGAAGCTTTCGCTAGAAAAAGAGTACATGTTGTCTCTTAAACGGAAACCAAGCCTAACACTCAAGCCAGAAAATTATTAGTAAAAGAGTTAAAAAGAACACATAATCTTATTTCTAAATTCTTGCAGAAAAAGACAATAAACCATAATTATTTTTAACAGAAGAAGGTGCCTTTATTTTATGCCAATTATACTCGGGCTTACTTCCTTCACTTTTTCCCTATATTCTTGTGGGCAAAAGATGTATAGTTTTCTAACAAATTTTTGCTTTAAAGCAAAAGGTGATATGTCATTTAAAATCTTTTAACATCTCTCTCTCCCGTTTTTATTAAAAGTCTTTCATCATCAACATAATCTTCTTCATCAAATCTTTCATATAATTTTATCTTTGAACTTTGAACATGAAGTATTATTTCTTCAGGGTCACTTCTAACCTCCTCTGATATCTTTTTCTCTATCTGATTTATCCCACTCCTATCCATTTTCAAAATTCTTTCTCTGTTTAAAATATCAGGTATTTCATATTCATTGATAGTTAGTGCATAGGCGACTTTATAGAGTCTTCTATTAAGGAGGCGAACCATAAAGTCTTTTGCCTTTGACCTTTTATTACCTTTCATATGAATAATTTTATAAAAGATTGTATGGTCATCAAGTTCAAGATACTTTTTTAGGAACTTTTCAGGACTAACCTTATCCGGGTTTAATGTTTCACGATCAATGATTCCATCGTCTATTGCAAGCTTGATTGCTCTTATGTACATATCATCTGTAATTAATCTTGTTTTATGCTCATAAACTTGAGTGTGCATTGAATATCTGGCAAGTCTATATCCTTCCAATGCGTACATGCCTTTCTCACTATTGCCAAATATTCCCTTCCCTCTCTACCTATTTTTGTTAAAGTTCTTATTATTCTTTCAAAATCAAATATCCCGTAGCTAACACCAGTATGATAGGAGTCTCGTCTTAGATAATCTAGTTTGTCCGCGTCCAAGCTTCCTGAAATTATATCAGAAGCTAAGCTTTGTTCATTATAGATTTCAAGTATCCTTTTTCTTCTTTTGTTGCTTAAAACTTTTTTAAGTGACGGCTCGTTTTCAATAACGATTTCACTTACTCTTTCGTGTGAAAAGTTCTCATCTCCCGTAATATATCTCATAACGTCTTCAAACGGGTGAGAGTATGGGCCATGTCCTATATCATGTAGTAATGCAGCTAATTGTATGTTTTCCACTTCTTCCTTTTTAAAGTCCAGCTTATGTGCCATTAGGCCAGCTATATGATAAGTGCCTAATGAATGCTCAAATCTTGTATGTACAGCGCTAGGATAAACGAGGTATGTGTGTGCAAGTTGTTTTATTCTTGTCAATCGAATAAGCGGCAAAGTACTTAATATTGGTGAAATTGATGAAGGAAACTCTATAAAACCATAAAGTGGGTCTCTTATATCAATATCCTTTGAGGCCATTTTCTATCTTTAAATTAATTCCAGTTCATTAAGTAGAATTAGTGAATCGTTTACCTCATTTTGTGAAAGGTTCCATCCATACTTTTTAGCTTCCTCTATCAAAAAATTGCTGTCTTTGTTATTTGAATTCTTATATAAATAGTGAACCTTTGACGCGTTTATAACATTGTTCAAGTTTTCGTTAGCAAGACGTTCAACCAACGTCTTAAACTTATATAGTTCTTTATTCTGTTCTAAAATGTTTTTAACACCGTCCTTTATTCTATACATAAAAAATTTCCTATCATTTAATGTTATCAATGCTTCCTCCTCAACAAAGTCGGTTGCAACCAAATCTTCAAGTGTTTTTGCAATAGAAGTGCTGTAAGGCCCATAATAGTGTGGTATAAAAGTGATTTTACAATCAAATTTTTCATTTATAAAGTAGGCTATTTTCTGTATCTTGGTTCTTCCATCTATTTTTCCTCCAGCAAAATAGATAATTGCAAGCACCAAATCTATTGGATCCATCATCATTATTATAAAATTACAAGACTATATAAGTTTATATAACATTAAAAGGGTATTGTTTAATCTATATTGTTTTATCTTGAAGCAGACATCTTCCACAGAAGATCTTTTAGTAAACCTTATACTTTTATAATATGGTAGTATGTTTAGTGTCTTGAAATGGGTAAGTATGTTACTGTTTCTGTTAAGATTCCTGTTGAACTTAAGGAGAAGATGAAAAAGTATGGGATAAAGCCTTCACATGTTCTAAGGAAGGCTATAGAAGATTGTATAAGGGAAGAGGAAATTAAGAGATTGAAAGAGAAGATTGAGGAGATGAAGCCTACTTTGGGAAAGATTAGGATAGAGGATATTGTTAGATCAATTAGAGAGGACAGAGTTTCAAGATGAAGTATGTTTTCGACTCCTCATCCATATTTAAGGCTATTAAAGCGAATAGAGTGGATTGCTTGCTGAAGGTTCTACTCTAGAGCTTGCAGGATACGAGCTTTCAAATATGGTTTTATAAAAAATGATAATAGTTAGAATAGAATGTGTTAAAGAACAAATAGTTGAATTAGCATGTGAAAAGAAACTTTTGTTCATGATGACTCATACGTGCACTGTGGTAGAGAAAGGAATCTTGCTCTTGTAACAGAAGATGATGATTTAAGAAATAGGGTAAACTCGTATGTTAAGGTATCAAAGCTAGAAAACCTGATAAAGTAGCAGTAAACTATGTTCTCCTGTACCAATTAAGACCATTTGCATAATCATCTTGTATCCTAATCTTTTAATCCAGATTTCAGACTTTTCTGTATTTATGATAGAATTGTAAGGTTATACTGCCCTTATCGCTTTCTTCTCTGCCTCATGTTCCGCTACCTGTAGGGAAAGCTGTGTCTCATATTCTTTTAACATTTTAACTAATGGGTTTTCTAGGTTTATTTTGTAAAGTTTTGCTTTTCCTATCTTTCTTGATACAACAACAATCCCGTATTTTTCTATATCTGCAAAATATTTGTAGAATGTCTGCTTACTCATTCCCAATGCCTCAATAACCTCTTTCTTAGTGAAATCGAATAATGGGTTATCTAGGAAAAAGTCTATTATCCTTAACTTTGGAGACTCTCCAAATATCTTCAGCAGTATCGATTGATACTCCTTTTTTGTATACAATTCCTCAGGCATAGTTGTCTATATCAAAAAGACAGTATTTATATTTAACTTCTAAAGGTATTATAAGTGAACTTTATGATAAAGCTGGAAGTAAGCGATGCTGAAATCAAAGCCGATATTATGAACAGGCCTCTAAGAAAAAATTGCTGGGGGGCAAGATATCTACCAGTCGACACGCTAGTCAACTGGATCGCTAAGCAAATTAGAAGAGATGGGAAAAGAGTTAGGAACTGTATAGAAGAGTTAGTTAAAGAACATTACATCTTAATTCATAAAGGTGGTGAGACTATTTCACTCAATCCAGCAAGAAGTAGGGAAATCATAGAATTTATCAAATCGGTTATAAAATCTTAGAAAATTTGTCCTATTCCCATAAGAATAATTCCTACACCTAAGTTGAAACATCACCTAAATTTATAGGTCCAAAAATACTAAATGTAACCCTATAAGCTATAATGTTTTTGTAGCATTTAAGTATTTCATTAATTGAGATGTCGCCTTCATCTTTGGCTCGCTCTAGGTACCGGCTAAATTGACCCTATCTTGACAGCACTATTTACTCCTTCACGAACCCGGAAAGAGAAGTTGCTCAAGGGATAATTGACATGGAAGACGATAAAGTTAAGGATGTTAAAAATGTTGCAATCCTCTACGAGTTTAGAACTGTTGCCATAATTTCTTAAATTTGTTTTTCTATAACAGTTCTTTTTGGGCCAATCGTTTTCCTCCACCTATTTAATAAACTTGATTTAATGAGAACTTTAGCTGTTCTAGTTTCACAAATAGGCTTTTTTCTTCTAAAAATTTTTTAGGCAATTGTTTCAATTTTGTCTTTAGTTATTTCAATTTCAAATTTTTCTCCTGCTAAATAATGTTTTATTTCTCTTAGAACTTGCTGCCCTAGCCTATAGCATTCATTATTAATGCTTCCTGCGATGTGTGGTGTAATTATACAGTTTTTTAGTTTATAAAAATCGCTTTTTTCTTGCGGTGGTTCGTTATTGAATACATCTAAGCACGCGTAAATCCTTTCTGTCTTCAATTCGTTGATAAGTGCCTCCTCATCTATTAGTGGTCCTCTTGAAGTGTTTATTATGGTCGCTCCATCCTTCATTCTGGAAAGTCTGTCCTTGTTTATTAAATTTTTATTTTGTGGAATGTTTGCTGCATGAACTGTTATAACATCGCTTCTTGACATTAGTTCATCTAAAGGCACTTTTTTTACTTTTAATATTTCAGCCTCCTCGTCTGAAAGATGTTTTGAATATATTAGAATATTTAAATCAAAATGTTGAAGTAGTTTTATTAAATGTTTGCTTACTTGTCCAAAGCCTACTATGCCAACTGTACTTTTATAATAACCTGGGACATTATCTCTTGAAAATGTTTTCCTCCATGCTTTTAGCCCCTTTTCATGTAATTCGTTATTGAATTTGAATACATGTTTTAATGATAATAGTATCATGCCTAGGGTGAATTCTGCAACTGGTATTGCGTTAACATTAACTGCACTTGTTATCTTAATTCCTCTTTTCCAAACTTCATCTGTAATATATGGTTTGACGCTGCCGCATGCAAAAAAGATGGCTTTTAATTTAGGTGCTGCATCTAAAATTTCTTTAGTAAAACTTATTGAAT
>JACIWG010000060.1 GCA_014361085.1 Nitrososphaeria archaeon | reverse complement strand
TATCTGAACAAATCTTTCTCTTGGAATGTCAGGTAAAAGCCCTATTATTGTGGCATAGAATGGGTCAACATATGTTCCAAAAGCGCCTGCAATAAAAAGTTTTTGTAAATCAGATAATTCTATATTAGCAAGCTTCAACAAAGTTTTGAGGCTAGAAAATATTGCTGCCTTGGCAAGCTGTATCTTTCTAATGTCCGTTTGCGCTATAATAATCTTTTTACCATTAACCGTCTCATCTTCTCCTGCGATAATAAACTGGAGTTCACCATTTTCCCTAAACACTCTACTACTTGAGCCTTCAACAATTCTTCCACTTCTATCAATTATGCCTCGAATTTTCATCCAAGCTATTGCCTCAACTATTCCTGAGCCACAGATTCCTACAGGCTTTCCCCCACCTACTGTCCTATAGTATACTCGGTCTCCTTCCTCGCTTACAGTAATAGATTCTATCGCACCCTCTACAGCCCTCATTCCACATCTTATACTGTATCCCTCTAGTGCCGGGCCTGCTGCGCATGATGTTGCAAGAAATTTTTCTCCAGTCTTTACAACAACCTCGCCATTTGTTCCTAAATCGACTAAAGCAGTTGGACTGTTCTCTCTATATATTTCTGAAACAAGGATATCTGCTACAACATCTCCTCCTATGTATGCGCTTATCGATGGCAATGTTCTAAGGTATGCTGACTGGTTAACTCTTACACCTAAATCTCTTGTCTTACATTTTACAGGTAAAGTGAATGATGGAATATATGGTGCTTTAGATGAATAGTAGCAGTCATTTCCTAATAGAAATGATGTCATAACAGTATTACCTGAACATACTATATCATATATTTGGTCAGAAGAAATGTTTGCTGTTACAACAAGTTCTTTAATAATGTTGTTCAATGTAGATATTATGGCCTCCTGCATCAATTTCATATTATCATCACTTTTTCCAGCAAACTCTATCCTGCTTATCACATCCTCTCCGAACTTAATCTGCTCATTATACTGTGCCTTTACAGATAAAAGTTTCCCATTCTCTAGATTATACAAGTATCCTACGACAGTGGTTGTACCTACATCAAAGGCTACTCCACAAACTTCAACATCTTTATCATACGGTATAACATCAACAAGTTCTCCATCATATAATATCACGTTTACCATAAAATTTGATTTCCAAAGATTGTGCGAGACTGTCTTCAATATTTTAGGATCAAATGTAACAGCCTTCGATTCAGCTATAAGCTTGTTCAAGTCCGCTTCCTGGTCCTGCAGTGATGGCTTTTTTATTCTCAAACTTAATTTAACCACATTAGGCTCCAAATTGAAATCTTTTGCAATAATCCAACTTAATATCTGCATTTTAGAACCTTTAAAGGTTTCCAAAACTTCTATGGTAGCATCAGATAATAGTGTGGTTTGGCATGCTAGCCTATACTCTAGACCATTTACCTTCTGCCACCTTTTCTCCTGAAAAGTCGGTTCCGAAATTTTTCCCTCAATAACCTTTATTGCACATTTTCCGCATTTTCCCTTCCCCCCACATATTCCCCCTAAGTCTATGCCCTGTCTTAGAAGTGCATTCATTATGCTCTCTTTTTCCATAACTTTAACAATAATATTATCTGGTAAAACTTTAAGCCAGTATGTTGTCCTGTTCAACTTTTAGCTCGCTTTCTGTTAAAAATTTTATGTTTATAAATTTGGTAGAATAAAAGTAAAAATAAAATTTTCATCATCAATTCATTAATTCAAAAAAGATTATAAAATAGTAGCTTATATGTAGAGTATATGAATCATCGTGAAAGATTCTTCAAGGCTCTGGAGTTAAAGGAACCAGACTATGTTCCAATTACGGACCTAGCCCTAGACCCTCCTATTGTTGATGCAGTATTAGGGAGAAAGGTTTCAAGCGCAGTTTTAACTATGGCGGGTGGAAGTGACAGCTGGTATTCTTCTATAAACTATAGGATTTCGCTTGTGGAAGCATGTAAAAAACTTGACTTTGATGCAGCATCCGCTCTATCAGACTATTCTCTTACAACAAAAGATTATAGTCCAAAGTATATTGATAGTAAAAGGTACATTGACCATTGGGGACGAATCATGCAGACCAGTGAGGAGGCGAAGTCAACATATTTTGTTGGAGGAACCGTCAACTCTCCAGAGGACTTGGAAGTTTATGAGCCTCCAAACCCGTTCCATCCTGACATAATAGAAATGATAGATACTATTATGAAGAATGTTAGAGGCCAAGATATTGTTACAATGGGCCAGGTTCACAGTGGATGGCATATGGCTTTTCAAGTTAGAGGTGGTATAGACAAGATTTCAATAGACTTTTACCGTAATCCTACTTTTGCAAGAAAGCTTATAGATAAGATTGCTAAAGCCTGCCAAGGTTTTGCTAAAGTGATGGCTGAAGCTGGAATAGATATCCTGTTTGTAACAGACGATTACGCTGACACAAAGGGTCCAATGATGAATCCTAGACTCTTTAAAGAATACGAATTAGAGAATTTGAGGGCGATAGTTAACATTGGAAGAAAGTATGGTGTACCAGTGCTAAAACATTCCGATGGAAACCTCTACCCTATCCTAGACGATATAGTAAATACTGGTATTGCAGGTTTACATCCTATTGAGCCTGGTGCAATGGATTTGAAGGACGTTAAAGAAAGGTATGGTCACAAGATATGCTTGGCTGGGAATGTTGACTGCAGATATGTTCTACCATTCGGAAGCGAAGAAGATGTGAGAAGGGATGTTAGAAGATGTATTGATGCCGCAGCAAAGGGTGGAGGCTTTATTCTAGCATCAAGCAACTCGTTACACGCTAATGTCAAAGTTGAAAACATCTTTATCATGGTTGATGAAGCAAGAAAATATGGAAAGTATCCTATAGGTTGCAAATAATATTTTAGAATTAGCCTAAAAGAGTGTCTAAAAGAAGCATTACTACTAATCCAAAGATAAGCCCATAAGATGCAAACTTTTCATGTCCAATTCTATGAGTTTCAGGTATAATTTCATCGCTTATAACAAATATCATTGCACCAGCACCAAATCCCATGGCATAGGAAACAAGATTTTTGAATACACTTAAGCTCAGAGCCCCTGTAATAGCTAATGGTATTTCAACAAGGCCTGAAATTGTTGAAAGGATAAAGGCTTCTCTTTTATCATATTTTCCTGTAGAAAGGAAGGAAAATCCTACAGAAAGTCCTTCAGGAATATTTTGTATTCCAATAGCCCACATTAATGCGTAGGCTGCATCAAGTTTTCCAGAACCAAAGCCGATACCTACAACAAGCCCCTCTGGTGCATTATGCAATATTATTGCAATCAAAAATAGCCATACCGCTCTAATCCTACTATCTAATCCCTCTTTTCCAATTAAAAAGTGTAAATGTGGAACAAACTTATCTGTTAATGCTACAAGTAGTGTGCCAGCTAGAATCCCTACAATGGTAGGGAAAACACCACCATATGCTATTCCAGGAATTATCAAACTTGTAAAACTTGCACCTAACATAATACCGGCCGCAAAGCCTAGTCCCACATCAAGTAATTTTTGAGAAATTTTTTTTATAAATAATACTGGTGCCGCCCCTAAAGAGTTTAGGAGAAATATTATTACTCCTCCTAGAATGCTCAGAAGGAATATGTTGTTTTGATTCAACCTATTATTAGATAATAACAAGAAAATATAAAGATATTTCGATTTTTTCAGAAAAGTTTATACACAGCAGTTTTCTAGTATAAATCATGTCTAATAGTTTCCTAGAAAATCCAGAAAATGAAATAGAAGTGCTTATGGGTGATATAGTAAGAGTTTTAGGGTTACTGCTTGGTAGGCTTTGGTTAAGTGAACTTTGTTCGGAGGTTTCAGCTTTCAGAACCAGCTTAGGTCGTCCTCAAGATTTTTCTGAAAAAGACTTAAAAAATGCTATTAAAAGGCTTGAAGACTTGAAGATAGTTAGTGTAGAGGAAGGCTTAAGGGCTACCTTCGGGGCTCCTGAGCAAGACTTTCTTGTAGGCCTTAACGTTGCTGTCCCAATTATCGAATTTCTTTCCAAAGATGAGGATGTAAAAAGGTATAGGCTGTTGCTGAAAGGAAGTTAAAAAATGTTATAAACCACATTTTTCTGATTGCTAGGCGATAATATAGTAATGCAGTACCAAATAAATAGGATAGTCAAAAGATGTGAAGTTTGGAAGGGTCGTCTATTGCACTATTTGAGGCTTAAGCCTACAAGCTATAATATTGAAATGGTGTGCCATTCATCCTCATACCTTATATCATGGCTTAATGAACTCCAAAACTATGATGAAGATGCCTATGAAAGGTATGTGTTGAATGTTAAAAGTCTGCTTGAAAGGGCTTCAGAAACAATATTCAACTATTACTATATGAAATGCAAAAATTCACGTCCAACAAAATTATTTAACTCCAAAAGCTACATAAAAAATGTTAAAAGACTGCTTGATCACATTTACTACGTTCTATGGTGCAGCTACTATGCTGAAAACGATTCCTTCATAGAGAATGTGTACAATATCATAGTATGGGATATTGCAAAAAACCTTCCACCTACGATGTCAATGAAGGGTAAAGAAGATAGGAGGGTTGGTCGAAATCTTTGGGAACTTCTGGTATACTTTGAAAAGTTTCTAGACTATGAGGTTCCCGAATGGGCCATAAAAAAGTTTCAGACAAAAGACCTGATAAGGCCAAAGGTTGCAGAGGAAGAAACATATAATATAATGGCTGTACTTGATGAAATTGAAGAGTCTAATCCAAGTATATCAAGTGACCTAGAATATAGGATGCTAAGGAATGATCTTCTTTGGGCAACCGAATTAGGTTCTAAAGAAAGAAGAAAAATTTTGAAGAAGGTTCTAAAACAGAAGTGTGAATGTGGCCAAAATTTTAGTATAGTAAAATCTGACCTACTCTATGACATCAAAAGAAATGATATAATAATATTCGCTAAAATTGTGTGCAAAAATTGTGGAAAAACCACTGTAATAAGAAGGCCTGTTGAAAAGACTAGAATGGAGTTTGACGCCCTTGACAAGCTTGACGAATATTTGTACAATGCTTACCGGATTTCCTTAATCGACAAAGTTAAGGCCATGCTTCAAAAACAAGGATACTAAAATCATTTTCTTCTCTTATTAAGTATTATGGAAATAATGTATGAGAAACTTGATATTGCAGCTATACTTCCACTACTAGGTAATCCAGAAATAATTGAAACAATGATACCACTGTATCCGAAAAACAGTGTCAGCAATATAGTTATCAAAAAATATTTTCGAATATTTCTAGAGTATCCTTTCGCAATAACCGCAGGCAACATTATAAGTGCAAATACCATAAGACTTCCAATAGTTTTTGCAGCAAGTCCTCCAGCTAAGCCCATAAAAAAGAATAGTATGTAATCGTAGAAGGAGACATTTAGGCCAAGAGCCTCCGCACCTTCGGGATCAAAACATACATAAAGTATTTCACTTTTAAAAAGATATACTATTAATGTGCCAAAAAATATTACTGTCGCCAAACGTATCAAATCATCTAATGTTAATAGAAGAATGTCTCCAACTAAATATCCATCTACAACAACCTTCAATTCGGCTGGAACAAGTGCTCTTAAAAGCGCATAGAATGAAACACTTATTGCAAGCATACCGCCGAGGGCTGCATTCAATACTTCTGCCCCACCATGTTTTCCAGCATAAGATACCAGCATTGCCGTGAAAGAACTAAAAAGTATTGCGAAATAGAATGGTTCAACTTCTGTTCTAAAAATATATCCTATGAAAACTCCTATTGCAGCGCCTCCTAAAGCAGAATGTGATGCTTCAGCTGGCAAGTATGCTACACCACGTAATAGTGCAAAGCCGCTTGACAGGCTAATGAAGCCTGTCAATAGTATTGCAAAATATGCTCTTACGAGGAATGGGGAAAATGGGTCAAGCATGTGTGTCACCTGTTATTACTGTTGGACAGGGCTTGCCGGTTATAACTTGAACAGAGGGTCCATAAATTTGACATAATCTTGTGTAATCTAGTGCCTCATGAGGTCTTCCAAAGGATATTATTTTCTTGTTTAAGAGCATAACATAGTCTGTTAGAGAGGAAAGTGGATTAATGTCATGTGTTACAGTCACAATTGTAACCTTATCAGATTTAATTTTTTCCAAAAATTCTATAATCTTCTTCTGATTATTTACATCTACGCCATTAAAGGGTTCATCAAGCAAAAGCAGTTTCGGCCTATGGACTATTGCTCTAGCTATGAGCACCCTCTGCTGTTGTCCACCGCTTAGGTTTGCGAACATTTCGTTCCTTAGGTCCCACATGTCAACAAGTTTTAATGTTTCCTCAATATTCTGTCTATCGTTTTTTGTAAAAAATCTTGGAGCCTGCTTTCTTGAAGCCAAACCCATTCTAACTACATCGTAGACTGTTAAAGGCACTTCCAAATTTATCCTCTCCTTCTGCGGCACGTATCCAACCATTTTTCTAACCTCAAAAGGCTTTTTTGAAGGCTCTATTCCAAAGACTTTAGCTTGGCCAGATGACGGTAAAATGATTCCCAAAAGAATTTTCAGTAAAGTTGTTTTTCCTGAGCCATTTGGGCCCATAATAGAAAGGAATGCTGCCTCCTCAAGCCTAAAACTTATTTCATCTAAAACCTCTTTTCCATTTAAAACAACTTTAACATTTTCTACATCTATTGCATTCATTCTCTCACCCTTCTAAAAAGTAAGTATACAAGTATAAGGTTGACTATTAAGGATATGATAAAAGCTTCAAAAAATACGCTTGTTTCTATGGGATTAGAAACTTTACTCAAATTTTTCCCTATCATCCCAACTCTTCCAATGTTGTAGGCGAAGAGGTTTCTAAAATCATATACATTTGGCAAATCTAGGACTCTAACCAAAACAATGTTCACTCCTGTTTCCTCAGAAAGTTTCTCTATATAATTGTATATTGGAAGCTCTGTAGCAACATCTGACACCATAATATATTGGATGTAGCCTTCAACAAGTTTTCTTCTAATTGTCTCCAGCTCCTGTGGTGAAATATCCAAGTTTTCTTCACTGCCAGCAAGAACTTCTGTAACATTTAATCCAAGTGATTTTGCAACATACTGTTCTTCATAAAATCCAATTAGCACATTTTTACCCAATAACCCTATATTTTTAGAGGTTTCAATAGCAAAATCCTTTAACCTTTCTATATCTTCTACATACCTTCTGAGGTTGGACTCATATTCTTTAGCAGCTGAAGGTTTAATGTTTGAAACTATCCTCACAAACTCTTCAGCGATGACTATCACATTATCTGGATAAAGCCAGTATCCGTGAAGATTCTTTCCCCCTTCCGGAACATCTAATATAGTTAAATTATTGTAAAGTTCCTTTAATGGATTGAATACGATCTTGCCTTTTTCAGCTGCAATCTTTTCAAGCTGATCCTCCCAGCCTATGTGTCCTGATGTTAAGATAATGTCTGCCTGCATAGCCTTATCTAAAGTTATCGGATCCAAGGTGAAGGAATGTGGTTCAACATTGGCTGGTAAGAGCACCGTCATTTTATCTTGGGGCAATAGTATTGGCCCAATAATCGTCGCCATAGCTGAAATCGTGACAGCAACCTTTACTTCATTTTTATCGGCTGCCTTAACATTAAATTGGCTAAATTGCAGCATCTGTAACAAAAATAAGAAGAGGACGATTTTAGAATATAGCTGTCTTCTCAATCCCTTTCACCTACATGAGGAATGTGTGGTATAGCCCTGCCGTGTATACATTCACAGGGGTGTCCAAGTTTAGTGCACATTGCATAAACAACTTTATCGTCAACATCTTCAATCAATGATGCTTCACAGCAAGCCTCCTCTTCGTCCAAATCAAGGTATTTTGAAAGAAAGGTTTCAATTATCCTATGCCTGTAAACGATCTTCTTAGCCTCCTCCAACCCCTTTTCTGTAAGGCTTACTGGACCCCAAGGTTTTTTGCAGACAAGCCCTTTCTCCTCCAACTTTTTTATAACCTCTACTGCTGTAGGCATTTTTACTCCGGCCATTGATGCAAGTTCACCACTTTTAGCCTCCACATTTTCTTCAACCGTTTTAACATAGATTCTTCTAAGGTAAACTCTCATTTGTCTAGAATATTTTAACTTAGGCACATCCAAACTTAGGATGTACCTAATTTATAAGTTTTAATAGGGATTCTATGAAACACTAGCTTATGTCATTGGCTAACGAGCTTTACCAAATTATCCCAATAATATTAGAGAGTCTTAAAGAAAAGGGTTTACTTTTAGCTTCTACTGGTAAAGCATGCAAAGCTAATGTTATGACCATAGGTTGGGCTAACATTGGAATACTATGGTATAAACCATTTTTTATAGCTTACATAAGAAAATCCCGTTACACTCATGAACTTGTAGAGGAGACAGGCGATTTTACTGTTAATGTTCCACCTGAAGGTTTTGACCACGTTATCGAATTTTGTGGTA
>JACIWG010000006.1 GCA_014361085.1 Nitrososphaeria archaeon | reverse complement strand
GATACATAGAATCTGTTGGATTCGCATGTTACAAAAACGAGGAAATTGTAGTCTGTTAACCTTTTTGATATTTCTTCCACAAACGTTTCGTTTCCTCCATATTTAGATGGGATTCCTCTTGATCCTATTAGTGCTATTCCGATTTTTTTCATTGTAATATTTTATTTGAAAATTGTTTCTTATAAAACATCGTAATTTATTTTGTACATAAACTGTCTAATACTTCCTCTATCGGTTTGAATCTAAACTCTTTTAGTAATCCTTCCACTTTTTTTAAAGCAAAATTTATACCATAATATGTTATAAATCTGTATTCAAGTGGTATATTTAGTCTGGGAGTTTTTGGATATGTTTCCCAAGGATGTATATACATAATTGCGGGCATACTTTTATTTACTTTTCTTAACATTAATTTCAGGATATCGAAGGGTATTAGACGTAGATAGAAACCTCCGGCAATTGGGATATTCAAGCCAAAAATCTTATAAACTGTTAAGGGAGCTTCCAAGATTGGGCTTTTAGGGTCTTCTATTGATACATTATCTTTGGATATTCTATAGGGATGTAAAGGTGCATTTGGCACACCGTAGAGAATTGTTCTTATTGGAAATATACTTGAATCATAATAGAATCCGTGTTTTTCTAATATGTTTAAGGCCCATTTAGTATTATTATTAAGTGAGAAGGAGGGAGCCCTAAATCCCTTTGGTTTTTCGTGAATAAGTTTGTAAAGTAATTTTACAGACTTATCCATTTCATTTTCAAATTCATTCTTATTAAGTTTATGTAGAGGTTTATGGGACCATGCATGCGAAGATATTTCATGCCCTTTATTGTAGATTAATTCAATAACATCAGGATGCTTTTCTGCAACGATGCCTAAAACAAAAAAGGTTGCTCTAACATTATATTTATCTAATAACTTTAATATAGGGGATAATGATTCAATAATTTGATCCTCTTTCCTATTAGGTAAATAATTAGTCAAGAACTCATTACACCACCAATATTCTAAGTCAACAGAGAAAGCGTTAATCATCATTTACCTTCTTATAATAAACGACCACATTTTTCGGTCAAATAAATATCTTGCTGTAGCAAGAGTAAGACCTAATGTTGGGCCTATATCAGTCAAAGTAAAAATATCATAGTTTGTTCTAAATTTAACAAATTCTTTTAAATTTTTTAATTTATTTGGGGAAGTTAATAACCAAAGGAAATCGCCTGGAAATAACCACCGACATTTTACACCTACTTTGTAGTCTAATACCTTTTCAATATTACCTTCAGTAAAAAGCTTGTAGAGTAAATAAGGAAAATCGATTCCAGCCAGTATTGAAAGTTGTAAAGACCCCCAAAATCGGGGATTAATTTCCATTAACTTTGGAGTACCATCTCTTGCGTCTACTCTGAACTCTACCATGGCTACCCCGACCCATTTAAGATGCTTTAATAATTTGAAAGCCATTTCTACAGCTCTTTCTGTTAACTCGTTCTTAAAAGTTTCTCGGAATGTGCTTGGACCTCCATTAATTGGATAAGATCTAATTCTTCTCTGAACGGACAAAGCACATGGTTCTGAACTAAAGTTAAAGAGCGTATAAACACCAAATTCATATTCTAGGGGTATAAATTCTTGTATCAATAATTTACCATATTGTGACAAAAGTATTTTATAATATTTTAGGAGCTCAATTGGTGAATTACAAATTCGGACACCTCTTCTTCCAAATCCCATTCTCGGTTTTAGTACTATTGGATAACTTAACTCCTTAGAAAATGATTTTAGTTTATAATAATCTTCGCCTTCTATAAAATATGTTTTTGGACATGGAACACCTATTTTGATAGCCTTCTTTATAGTTATGCCTTTGTCATAGGCGTTAAAAAAAATTTCGTTAGGTGGAAGAGCTATAGTTGTGTATTTTGAAAACTTATCTCTATGTTCAATAATGGGCAATATAGTGTAATCTGTTATAGGGAAAAATACTTGATAATTATCTTTTCTAAATAAATTTAACATATATAACACAAATTCTTCTTTTTTATATCTTGGAGAGGGGTAAACAACAATATTTGAACAATATTTAGAGAAAAAACCTGTTGCAAATCTCGTTTCCTCACCAGCTGTTACAAATAGTCCTTTTTTCCCTAACGAACGAATAATTGCTAGGGAATTTCTCATTTGAGCATCTGTTACAAACACTTTACGTTGCATAATTATTTTCCAATAACACTATCCTTATAAGTGATATACATTTGCCAAGCCTTTTTGGCATAATCTTTGTACCCTAATATTTCATACGTTTCAGCAATATGTTTCCACCACATTCCATCTTCTTCAACCAGTTGCAAACAGTAATCTAAAAACTTTTTATAAGCATTTATAGCTTCGTCCTTATTGTCCAGTTTTTCATAGATTTTTGCAATATCTTCCCAAAATACACCTTCTTTTTGTACTTCATTTAAATAATATTTAAGAGCATTTAACCAAGCACTTTTTGCTTTTTCTTTATCGTTAATTTCTTCGTATATCTTGGCTACATCTTCCCAGAACCACGGTTCTTCATTTGCAAATTTTTCTAAACATTTAACTGCTTTTATGATATCGCCGGCTTTCCTCCAAAAATCATACGCTTCCCTTAAGTAATAAGTATCATTTTCTTTTTTATAAAGTTGTTCATAGATTTCAGCCACTTTTTCATATAACATAGCTTTTTCGTAGGACCATGCTGCATTTTCAAGCAATCCTTTTATTTCATACATCCTAGCAGCATTCTTGAAATCTTTTTCTTTTTCATATTTTTTAGCAGCAGCTAGATATTTGCCTTCCTTTTCGAGTTTTTCAGCACTCTTAAATCTATCAATTAGCCTTATATTTGGTTCACTTAGGTACCAACCTACAAATAAGATGCTTACAACAAATACGATTATCGTTCCACTTACAAATTCTAAATTTTTCCACTCCAGGCACAAATAGGTTGAATATATACTTAAGATGAGGGGTAAAATCAAAAGAAGACTAATCTTCCAATGCTTAGCAATAACAGCTACTATGAAGAATAGACCCAACATTGCTGTTAATCCAATAAAAGTAATGGATAAGATTAATTGGAATAAGATCCTAAAACCAAATTGCCAAATTATTAAACCTACTAATAAAAGGAAAATAACAAAAGAACTAGGTAGATATAACTTTAATTTGCTCATAGACTTTAAACCACCCAAGCTATTAATTTTTATAATTACTTACATATTTTTTTACTAGTCTAGTTAATGAGTAGAGTATTAGTGCTGTCACTACTAGTAGTATTCCTGTAAATAGTGTGCCCAATGTTATTAGTGCTATTGGTATGCTGAAGTATCTTGTCATATTAAAGTATAGTAGTAGGTATACTCCACTTACTAGGCCGATAACAATTAGTAATATTCCTGGAACACCCAAGAAGACTAATGGTTTTTCTTCGACTATTAATCTTAATGCTATCGTTATTAGTTCGGTTCCGTGTCTTATTGGATTTCTTTTTGACGGGTTTTCTAGGTTTTTGTACCTTATTGTTATCGGTACTTCTATTATTCTTAGTTTGTTTTTTATTGCTAGTGTTAGTTGTTCTACTTCAATTCCGTATCCTTTTGATTCACATTGTAGAATTAAGTCTACTATTTTTGATGGGTATGCTCTGTAGCCGCTTTGTGTGTCTTTGACTTTTCCTCTTCCACTTAACCAGTTTACTATTTTTAGTCCAATTCTTCTGTATAGAGGTGTTTCTGTTTTTGATCCTGGAACGTATCTTGAGCCTATTACGAATTCTGCTTTTTCTTCTATTATTGGTTTGAGTAGTTTTGGTATTCCATTTGGGTCGTGTTGGCCGTCTGCGTCTAGTGTTACTATTATGTCAGGTTTTAGTTGTTTTGCATATTCTAGTAATGTTTTTATTGCTGCACCTTTTCCCATGTTTTTTGTGTGTTTTAGTACTATGGCGCCTAGGTTTTCTGCTATTTCTGCTGTCATATCAGTTGAACCGTCGTCACATACTATTACTTGGTTTACGTATCTTTTTGTTTGTAGGATTACTTTTGCTATGCTTTTTTCTTCATTGTATGCTGGTATGCAGGCGATTATGTTGAATCTTTTGTCGATGGTATTCATATTATTTTAATTTTAGATTTATTTGCGTGATGTTTTGTGTATCCTTCTTGTTTTATTTCGTCTATTATTTTTCCTATTGCTTGTTCTTCGTTTAGTGTTGGTAGTATTATTGTTATTTGGTCTTTTGGTACCTGCATTATTTTTTTCTTCTTTTTAAAATATTGTATTTTTTATAGCTTTGTTTCTAATTTTTTATGGGAGGGTTTTAACATTTTTCTATGAGATTTTTATTAGTGTGGGTTTTTCGAGTAATGCTATTTCTTTTCTTGTGATGAGGTGTATTTCGAATGGGTACCACCATGGTGTTCCTTTTTCCTCCATTATTTTCCATATTTTATCGAGTGTTTTAGCCCTCTTTAGTCCACTTTTGGGTACTTGGTCTACTACTATTAGAATGTCTATGTCGCTGTCCACTGTTAGTCTTCCCTCTACGGCTGAGCCGAAGATGTAGACTTCAGCCTCGCCTAAAACTTCTTTTACAGCCTTTGTCAATGATGGGAGATATTGGCGCCATTTAAGAAGCTCCTTCAACCTCTTAGCTTGTATGGTAATAATGAGGTCTTCGCTAAAGTTTGTTGTGGTTGTTGTGTCTTGTATTTGGTTCACCTTTTTGCTTTGATTATATTAGTTTTTTGAACAGTTTCTTTATTTTAAAGTTTTTGTTAGCAATTTAATAGGTGTTGGAGTTGGTTTTGAGTTCTTTTAATTCTTTTAGGATGCTTTGGTTAAGTTTTTCTGGCAATGGTGTTTTTTTCTCTGCTAATATTTGGTAGAAGGTTGCTCGTGGTATTCCTAGCATTTCAGCCGCTTTTCCTGCTGAAATCTCACCGTTAGCGTACATTTCAAGTATTTCGTTTAGGAATTTTTCTTTTATGCGTTCAGGTATTGCTACTGCCATTTTTTCTTGCTTCCTCTGATTCTTTTATATTATAGAACTCCTTTAATACTTTTTCGCTTATCCTGTACCCTTCTTCTATTAGTCTTTTAGCATCATTTTTTGCGTCTTCAACTGATATGAGTTTTTGTTTTACTGATTCGACTAACAATCCTAGGCATCTTCTAACCTTAAGACCGAATTCTGTGGCTAGTTCACGAACTTCTTCTTCGTCAGCTAATAGGATGCTTGCCCTTATTTCGCGTGCAAGTTGTATTGTTTCAGCATTTGATGAATGAATCTTGTGTGCCGTAGCAATTTTTCTGGCCTCCTGTTTGTCTAGTACGTTATGAACTTTTATCCAACCTTGTCTTATGCCATTTTCGGTCTCGATTGATCCCGGTAGACCATATCCCTTTTCAACAACTTCAGTGAATACATTAGAGGCTATAATTATTTCATTATAAATGTCGCGGAGTAGATGAAATCGTCCTATTTTTGATAAGTGGATTAGTATGGATGCATCAGCATCTATGGAGTGGGGTTCAAGTCCTTTGCTGCTAACACTTAAGTTACTTTTATCCATTTTCATATAAGATTGTTTATATTGGATGGGAGAGGCTTCTAATATTTAGAGAGACATTATGCGGATTTTTGCGTTCTACACCTTATTTTTCATGCAATCCTTTGATTAGTTCTTCTAGAGTTATTGTAGAGCCTTCTAAAATATCCTTTTTTACTCCTTCGAGTTCCCTTTTTCCTCTTCACTTAATTCTTCTTCTTGTAAGAGCATTGCTTTTAGCTTTAATATTTCAAGTTTGAGGGTGTCAAGTTTTTCTAGAATCTCTTTCATTTGTCTTTCGCTTAATGTTATGCTCAATTTTATTGTTAGATTTTGTTTGGAGGCTCTAGATGAAGGTTATGCATTCTATTTTCAAATGTTGTTTCTTTTGATTTCATAATTTTATTCTTTAATAGTATTCTTTTAGACGGAAAGAGCGTTTTAGGCGGTTATAATTTTTTTTCTTGTTAGTATTGTCGGTATTATTGTTAGTAGTATTGAGGTTATTAGTCCTTGGCTTGTGTATATTGGTGCGTCTAGTGTTTGGAATGTTGTGAAGTTTGTTTGTGTTGTTTGTATTGTTGTTGTTATTTTTGGTGTTATTGTGTTTGATATTATTATGTTTCCTTCTGCTTTTATCCATATTGAGTTTTCTGTTATTGGGTATAGTGTTGGTGTGTAGGTTTGGAATGTGTCTAGTAGTATGTGGCTTGTTATTGCTAGGTAGCATGCGATTAGTAGTGTTAGATATTTTGGCTTCTTCTTGTATGTTAGGAGTGCTATTGGTATTGTGGTTATCGTTGTTATTATTATTGAGTGTGTTATTGATCTGTGTATGTGTAGTAGTGCGTCTATGTCTGGTGTTAGTGCTGCTGTGGCTATGATTGTTGTCTGTTTTAGGTTGTATTTTGTTTTTGCTACTGCGAATGGTATTGAGAAGTGTAGGAGTAGTTCTGGCATCTAGGGTCTATGCCTGTTGTGTCTGAATACGTCTATTTGACAAATGGTATTTGATCCTCTACTAATAAATAGTCTTTCTGAGGCCCACGTCCAATAAGATTACTGTTTGAGATGTCGGTTCAACTCTGTATATGATTCTGTATTTGCCTACCCTCCATCGCCATCGTCCTTCGAGCTCTCCTTGCAATCTTAGACCTGAAAAAGGATTTGCGAGAATTTCATCAACAGCCCTTAAAACCCTTGTCCTTACGTCTTCAGGAAGCTTCCTAAGCTCTCTCAGAAAACTCTTGGTTAAGGCAGCCTTATAAGGCAAGACACCTACTCACTCGATAAGCTTCCTGATCTCTTCGCTGTTCTCCACAATCACGTAATCCCCTTTCTGATACTCTTCCTCTGCTTCCCTTATCCTCTGTAAGCCCTCCTTGTCCATCAACTCCTCAAGAGTCGCAAGCACTTCTTCAACTTCAGCTAGCCCTTTATAGAGGTTTTTCAACAGCTCTTTAGGAACAGAAACAGATTCCGCCAAGTCTCACCACCAACAATATTTTCACCCTCATCCCTTAATTAACTTTTAATAAAAATGCCTTTTCACCATCTTTTTTATATTTGTTTTATTTCTATTCCTTTTCTTTTTAGTGCTGCTTGTATTGTTAGTGTTTTCCGGTAGTCCTGGTATGCTTGTTCTAGTGTTTTGCTGTCTAGCCATGTTTTTGATGGAACATGTAGTGTTAGGTTTTTTGTTTTTGACTGCAGTTTCTCGTATGCTTCTGTTATCCATGTTATGTCTCCTACTAGGCTTGTTATCGCTATTGTGTCTGAATCGTCTATTTCATTGACTTGTAGTGTTTCTATTTTTTCCTCTTTTTCTAGTACCATTTTTATGAATTCTGTTATCTGTTGTCTTGTCTGCGGCTCTAGTATGTCGTATAGGTATGTGTAGTCTAATTCTGCTACAGTTAATGCTTCCTTTATTGCTGTATACAGTGCTGTTCTTGGGTCCTTGTGTTTTTTTACGTGTGTTTTGTTTGTTTGGTCTACTGTTGTTATTGTGTATGGTATTCCTAGTGAGGATAGTGCTGTTGCTGTGTTCAGGAATTCTGTTGCTGTCTTGTCTTTTGTTATTGGGCCTGGTGTTTTTTGGTCGTATATGATTTGTGTTGCTCCTCCTGTTTCTTGGTGGTATTGTTTTATCATTGGCTTCTGTAGTCTTGCTGTCGCCTTCCAGTCAATGTGCTTTATGTCGTCTCCTGGCATGTATTCTCTTGTTTCCGCGTATTCTGTTCCCTTTCCAACCATCTGTATTGGATGCTCGTATGCTAGTGTTCCCATTGCTGTTGCTAGTTCTATTGCTCTTATTAGTGCTGGTATTATTCTCGGTATCACTGTTATGGTTGTCTGGAACGGTATTTCTTGTGTGCATTTGAATGTTTTTAGTGATGATTCTATTTCAGCTGTTATGGTGTTTGATTGGTATTGTCCTGCTAGCTGTGGTGTTATTTGTAGTTCTATCGGCTGGTTTGTTGTATGCTCTTCCTTTTTTGGTTTTATGAATTTTATTGGATGTTTTAGGTTGAATTTTATGTTGTGCTTGTTTTGGACTACTATTTTTGTTTCCTCCACTCTTCCAGCCACTGTTTGTAGTTGAATCTTTTCTGGAACTATTGTCGAATCTTTTGCTAACCTTTTTGCCACTATTTTTAGCTGTATTAGTGTTGCCGCTAATATTGTGGATAGTATTATTGTTGCTGAAAATATTATTGGGTCAAAGAATATTATTGAGGATAGTGCAAGTATTATTGTTGTATATGAGATGGCTTTCCCCTTTAATGTGAAGGCTATTTTTGTCAACTTTCTTACAATTTTTTTGTTGCGGCTATTTTTTTGGTACTGGTGTTGTTGCTAGAACTTCTTCTATTATCTGTTCTTCGTCCATTTCCTCATAAGGTTCTCTTCTCAGCTGTAGGCGGTGTCTTAGCACGTGTGGTGCTACTGCCTTAACATCGTCTGGTATGACGTAGTCTCTGTTCTTTATTAGAGCATAGGCTCTACTTGCCTTCATTATCCATATGCTTGCTCTCACGCTAGGCCCTTCTGTTAGTGTGTGGTTGTTTCTTAGGCCTGTTGTTATGTCAACGATATATTTTCTTACTGCTTCTGAAACGTGAACATTTTTTACTTTTTCCATTATGTTTATTATTTCTGTTTTTGTTGTCACCTGCTTCACTTGCCCCGCCTCTATATAGTCCACTTTCCCAAGAATCTGCACTTCTTCTTCTGGTGTTGGGTGTGTGATTTTTATTTTGAACGCGAACCTGTCTGTCTGCACTTCTGTTAATGGATATGTTCCAGGCGCCCCATATGGCATTTGTGTTGCTATTATTAGGAATGGTTTTTCTAGTGGGTATGTTGTTCCCTCTATTGTCACCTGCTTTTCCTGCATCACTTCTATGAATGCTGCCTGTGTTTTTGGTGGAGCCCTGTTTAACTCATCTACCAATATTATGTTTGAGAATATTGGACCCTTTTTTAGTTGGAATGTTGAGTCTTTCATGTTGTATACCATTGTTCCAATTATGTCTGCTGGTAGTGTGTCTGGTGTCATCTGTACTCTCGTAAATTTTCCTCCTATTGTTTGCGCGAATGTTTTTGCCATGAGCGTTTTCGCTGTTCCAGGAGGCCCCTCTAGTAGTATGTGTCCTTCTGAAATTAGTGCTGTCAGCATCATTTCTAGCACATCCTTTTTTCCCACTACATATTTTTGGACTTCTTCAACTATCTTTTCTATTGTGTTATTGTATGACATTTTCTCTTGCCTCTTTTAATGTTTTTAGGAGCTGCTGGTTCCATTCTGGATGTTTTTCGAGAACCTGCTGGAGTTCATCAGCCTTCTCCTCTTCAATCTTCTCCTTTCTTACTGTTATATAGGTTATTGTTGCCACACATGCTACTAGAGTGTATTTTATTTCTGGTGCCGATATCATGTTGTATGCTTGCTCTGTAAAGGTTTTTAGTCTACTGTGTGCTGAAGGATTCCATAGGCTTGAGTCTACTATAGCATTCTTTTCTCCTACAATGTTTTTTAAGAGTATTTTGTTGTCCCCTAACACTATTATGCTGTTTATGAATAGGCTTGAGTCTGAAGCCACTATTATTTTTCCATCCCCATACGATTTTTCCACTATTACTGGGAAAGGCCCTACTGGATCATCTTTTGAGGGCTGCCCGTCTCCGTCTAAGTCCATGTAGGAAAAGTATGATGTGTATGCTAATATTTTTATGTTCTGCATGCCTTCTATTTTTATTGCAGCCGGTACGTCTGTCGCTATAATTGTAATGTTCTTTGTTATTGGTGTTGTTGGGTTTATGTTTGTGACTTTTGGAAGATTCCAGCTTCTGTAATAGTATAGTGGGTCCATTATCGGGTACGGTTCAACCTTTACTCCCACATCCAGTTCTTCTAGTATCGGGTTTATTTTTCCCGTTTCATCCATTAGGACTAGTGTTCCACCTGATTCTACAAAATTCTTTAATGTTAGCGTATAATCTTCTGTAATGTTCTTTTCAGGAGATATTATGAATAGTATTGTATTTTCTGGTTCTAGGAGCAAGTTTTTTGGTTCTGTAAATGTTACGTTCACTGTTTTCGCGAAAACGTTTTGTCCGTTCCAGTATGGGTTGTCTGGCATATAGTCGTCTGATGATGGCATGATTATTGATAGTGCCAGTACTGCTATTATCGATGCTACTGCTGCTAACGCTATTGTTTTAGTGTACGATTCTAGCATATGCTATCTGCAACTCTTCTATAGACTTTTTCGCCGCCTCAAGCTCTTCCTCTGACACTTTTGGAGAGTATAGGGCCTTTTCTGCAACCATAGATATTTTTTCGAAGCTTTTGTAGAATTCTTTCCCAGACTCTTTCACGAGCGCAAGATATTCTCTTATTGTCATTGAAGGCTTCATCTCTATTCTTGTTAGGTTTGATACTATGACTACTGCCTGCCAGTAAATGTTTATGAGCCATTCTAGGCCTTCTCTAACATAATATTTTTCTTTCACTTGAACTGTTTCAGCTTCTGCAGCCTTCCCTATCCCCTTTTCCACAGCCTTTACATTCTTCCTCTTTTCTTCTCTCAAAATTTTTACTGCTACGGCTGAAACTAGGCCTACTGGCACTGCTACGGTTATCGGGTTTATGATAAAGATTCTTCCTTCAGCCTCTACACTACTGTACCATGGAGGCTGTGGCTTAACCTGAACCCTGTACACTTGGTATCCTGAAAAGATTGTTAGTGGTGGAGTGAATTTTATTTTGAACTCTTGTCCAACGTTTTCCACATACTCTTGTCCCAGGACAAGTTTTATTGTGCTATTGAATTTTTCTTCACCTTGGTATAATATTTTTCCAACTATATTGTATTCTATTCCTGAAAAGGCTATTGGTGGAGCATCTAATGTTAGGTTTAAGGGTATTCTTTTAACGTTAACGTATAATGTTTTTGATGCCGGCGCATATATTCCAGAAGAGGGTGCTTCAGCCTTTAGAACATATTTTCCATCCGATATCGATTCAGGAACCTTTAACGTTAGCTTGAATGTTCCATTTTCAAGTTGTACTATTGTGGAGCTTGTGAGCCAAGATATTTTTATCTGATCATATGGTAGACTTTTTTCAGCGTACACTTTGCCTTCTACTCTAAAATATTTTCCCGGCAAAGTTTCACCATATAGTTTTGCTTCAACCTTAGGCGTTATGTAGAGTAGCTGTATTTGTATTGTATTGGATTCTGTAGGCTTATACTTGTTTGAGTCATCTTCTAATGGAAAATATTTTGCTATAATGTTGGCTTGAGGCTTGTAAGTGTATGGAACCTTTAATGTACAATTGAACATTCCATCAGATGATGTCCTTGCTTCAGAAGCCTTTTGGCCGTCAAAATATACTATAATATTCTTTTGAGTGAGAGGTTGCGTTTTTGTGTAAAGTTTTCCTTCTACTGTTATTGTTGAGCCTACCCAAACACTTTCCGGATAAGCTTCAATCTCCAAATATGTTTCCTCAAGATTCTTCTGAAACTCTATCCTTTCCAGAAGATTGTATAGTTTCGTGTACATGTCTTCTATTAGAACCTGTATGCTATCGATTTTTTGGAAAACCTGCGCCCTTGGAAGCATAAACGATCTTGTAAACTCTTCTGCTGAAGATTTTAGTTGACTGTATGTTATGTTTGCTTCAGCAAGATCGTAGCCTGCAGTCTTTAATGGGGTTCTTGCGTCTTCTTCTCTTCCAGAATATATTAGGGATTCAGCGTAATCTAGTTGTATGTCTGTGTCATCAAGTTTTACTGTTAGATCGTTCATTAGTTGCCTGAATCTTTCGAAAATGTATTTTAGGGATGCTGGAACATATGTTTGGTTGAATTCTTTAAGTTTCAGGATTGTTCCAGTAAAGTTTCCTTTAACAAGTTCATCGAATGTGAAGAGGAGGAATGTTGTTAGATATGTTTGGTACGGGAGCTTTTCTGTTTCACTGTTTGGGTCAACGTGTCTTCTGAATATTGTTGGATATGGTTGTATTGCTAAAATTATAAGGTATGCGAGCACTATGGCGATTACTGCTAATGTTAGGGCAAAAGTTTTAGGTTTCATGGAAACAGTATTTCTATAACTCTTACTGCTACTGTGTATGCGAACACTAGTAGTAGTGTGATTGCCAGAAAGTCTATTGTCCTTCTTCTCGGCCTAAATATTGCTGCCAAGGTAAAGTATTCTAGTGTGAATATGCTTGTGTAAACGTCTAGCCTCGACTCTCCTAGGGCTGCTAGAGATGATACTGAAACTGTTATCAGTATCGTGAATGTTATTATGTATAGGGTGTGCCTGTCCATTCTAGGACCTTCAAACGTGATATTATACGGTTTCCTTCAAAGCTTTCGTCCAAAACCTGTACTGGTTTAGAGTATTTTATTGCAGCAGCCTGTGCTGCTATCGATGTTGGAAGTGAACCCATTACTGTCCTGAATCTTGAAAAGTTTATGTCAACTCTTGGCCTAAAAATTTCTAACACTATTGTCGAATCTGATTCTACAACCTTAACTGATTCAACGACCTCGGAAGCTTCTACTAGGATTTCGCTTGCGACTGCATCATAGCCTGCTCCTTCGCCAACACTGTTTTTTAGAAGCTCTGAGGCTGGCGGTACAATTATGAGCCCAAGGCTTCTACCGCTTTTTGAGATAAGGTTTCCAACATTTTTTACAACATCTTCCATTACAATATTCTGTTCTCTTGTTACTGGAATGTATGCGTAAACTTTTCCGTTTGATGGAAAATATGTTGCCTTCATAAAGGCTCCTGTAGCCTCAAGTAATGTTTCAAGGTTCTCGCATGATGATCTTATGAATGTTTGAACTGTCTCCTTTGGAACAGGATGCTGTGGTGTTAGGAGTATTGTTAGGCCTAATACTGTTAAGCCTATACCTAATGCAGTTAATGGAATATTGGATAGTAGAATGTATGATAGGGTTGCGAATATTGGGCTGAAGACTGTTAAGCCTATACCTAGAAGCTCTATCTTATCCGGCATTAGCGTACACTTTAAGCTTCAAAAGCGTAAACTTCCTGTAGGAGGCTGTAAGCGTCAGAGATACTGTGAGTGCTGATAGTGAGACTACTATGGGGTCCAACCTTATCCCCCAAGGTGTATAGTTTAGTATGAGGCCTACAAGCGGCACTAGGGCTAAACTTAATCCTATGGATAGTGCAAGCCTCTCTAATGGTGTCAGGTCACCTTCCCTAGGATACAATGCTTCTATGAGAGAATATCCTGGTATGAATAGTACGAATAGTGAGCCTAGAACATATCTCAGGTATGTTGTTACTGTTGAAGGTGTAATGTATATTGTTGCCACCGTCAACGCTAGTATGGTTAATGTTGTCGGAAAGCTTAGGTTATGTTTTGAGAACAGGTAGCCTGTGAATGTTTTTGGAGGGCTTGGATCCTCTAACCTTACAAGCTTGCCTTTAACCCACCTAAAAACTTCTCTTGCAACACTCCACCTTTCATACTCCAGCCTATCTCCCAATGATATTACATCCTTTACTGATATTATACTACTGTTTTTTGATTTAAAGAGTTCCTTAACCTTCTTTTCGAATGAGCCTGAGCCTATAGACTGTATGTCTAGAGGTATAATCTTCCAGCTTCCATAAAAGTTTGACCAGATAAGCCATATTCCATGCCTCAGGTAAAGAAATGATGCTAAACCTACTCCAGCAACAACCGCTGCCAAGGCTATCGTGTAATATAGTTGCATGCGCCTAAACTCTTGCCCAGCTGAAGAAATCTTAGGCTCCAGCGAAATTATCTGGTTCACAAGCTCTTCAACCCTAGCATATTCTCCCTTACCAGCATAGTATACTGCATTGTTTAGCATTGAAACCATTCCTGTAACGTTTCCGCCAGAATCTTCAGCCCTCCTAATCGAAATATAGGCTTCCACCAGACGAGATTCTATGCTTGAGGAAATGTTCTGGGTTTTAGGCGCCACCTTTACTGGCACTGGTGGTTTTGTAACGTTCAGCCAAAGCTGATTCCACCTACCATAGTATGTGAAGGAATCTAGTGTCTCATTGTAGGCCCACATTTCGAAAACTAGTCTAACATTTTCCATTGGAGTGTATAATGTTATGTTTAATGGTATGATTATTGAACTATTATGCTGTAGAACAGTGTATACGGTCATAAAGGGTTCAACATTTAATGGTGTTGTCTCGTTCACAAGTGTTGTACGGTTTCCAGCCTTCACAAGAATCTTGTAGAACATTGTTTTACCCTCATGGTTTCCAACGTAAGAGTATAGTTGGAACTGTGACCCGGCAACAACTTCCCTAGGATAGTCTGCAATCTTCTTATTTGGTCCAAGAAGACCGAGCTCTGAAAAGGGTTCTGCAACTCTTCCAGCGTTTATGGCCTGGACTACTGCAAAAACTGATGCGACTATCACTATTGCAGCTACTACTGCTAAAACTTCTTCATCAAATATCCAGGCCAAAGTTTACACCAATCTCTTTACCTGTTTTGCCGCTAATGCATATTTTTATCCTTGTTCTTGGACAATTGCTTGTAGACTATTTTTTAGCCCAGTCTTTATCTCTGTTTTTGTTGAGCTAGTTGGAGTGATTTCTTTATTTTTTTGCTGAAAGCTCTTTTGCGACTGGTTCTAGTATTTTTTGAAGCATTCCATGCTTCTATTCCTGCTATGCTTTCGTTTTCCGCGATTTTAAGGAATATGTTGTTGCCTGCTTCTATAGTGTCTTTTATGGACTCTTCTTTGATTATTATGTAAAATATGTCTGATTCTGGATCATAGTTTACTTTCATGTTGCTTCTATCTACCTTTTTTTGGCGTTTTCTATTAAAGTTATCGATAGAAGAGATATCTATAATAGTCATGATACAATTATAAGCCAATGGTTTTATTGATATTCTTGGGCCTACAGCTACTGAGGTGCCTGTTGCCGTATCAAAGTACAGTTTTGTGGTGACTTTAGAATTCTATTAACTTCCGATTTATCAATGTTTCTGACCTTTAATCTTATTTTAGCATGGGAGGTGTAAAATATTCTGTTCATATGATGTATTCTATCTATTTTTGAATAGAATGTAGAAGCTATTGTTTATATTCACTTCACCTTTTTATAAGAAAGACGGTTTGTAGATTGTACTTTTTAGACTTTTATTGCTTCTTTTATTATTGAGCGGTATACTGGACTATTTTTTGCTTCCTCTTCTGTTGCTAGGTGTATTTCGAATGGGTGGTAGAGTGGTAGTCCTGCTTCCTCTTCTATTTTTGCTTTAAGGTTTCCTCTTTCTTTACATGTGTTAGGTATGTGGTTGCTTATTATTAGTATGTCTATGTCGCTTGCTGCTGTTACTTGTCCTCTTACTATGCTTCCAAACACGTATGTTTCACTTGAGACTAAAATTTTTTTTGCTGCCTCAGCTATCTTTTCAGTCCAATATCGCCAGTTTCTTGCAAGCTCAATAATTTTAAGTCTTGATTCTATGAGATTCGACAAAATCTATAACCTCTTCTGCGAAGGAGACAAGTTCTTCTGCTTCAATTCTCTCATAGTCTCTTGAAATGTATCTTGATCCTATGTATGCGTCTTCGAGTCTGATGAGTAGGCTCCTGTTTCTGTTTACAAACTGGTCTATAATATCAGATTTGTTTAAGAGTGGTTTGAGTGCATTAAATAGCTGCCTGATTGCATGAGTGCGAGGAAATTCGCCTCCTAACTCTAGGATTACTGATTTTAGGTACAGTTGGACTGCTTGTTCTGCCATAAAGGCTGCGATATCATAATCTTTATTGTTTAAACTTGTTTTGGCAGTTTTAAGCATTCTTAATGCTCTGCTTCTTAGTAGATTGACTTCTTGGTAGCTCATGGGCAAACACTATTCTTGGTTTTTGGATACTATTGTTCTAGATAAAGTTTTATCTTTTGCTTGTCTTTCACGCTATGGATGTTCGATCAGAAATTTATCTAATGAGATGGAGTTCTTGCATTTATTTAGCATATCTTCATCTAAGGTTATGAGTTTTAGGTTATTTGCTTCGGATACATAAATGTATGATGCATCATAGAATGTTAGGTTCCTTTCTATGGCTATATTTTCTACATACTTTAGATGTTGTATTTTAATTGAATAAGTTTGCATTTCTTCTATTATTTTAGACCAATTTTCTATACAGTTTTTCCAATCATCTATTAGTCCTAGCATATGTTCTTTCCAGATAACGTTTCCCAACTCATATTTGGTTAGGTCGAGGATAGCAAGTCTTGTCAGCAATGAAGCAGCAGACTTACCGACTTTTTTGAGTAATGGATAGAAGGTGGAAGCGTCTATGATTCCCTCTATCTTTCTCTTCGACATTCTTTAACAGCCTTAACCCACTGGTCTTCAGAAATTTTATCCATTTTAGGTAATAGTGCGTTAATTGCCTCCTCAAGCTTTTTCCTCTTCTCCTGCTCGATTGCGTCAGCCAAAGCTTTTTCAACAACCTCCTTTAAGTTTATGTTTAGCTTTTGAGCTTCATCCTTGAGCTCCTTTCTTATTCTGATGGATAAAACTTCTGTAGACATATCATCTTGTATACATATTATTATGTATACTTAAAGGTTTTGTTAACAACATAGGTTGCTTGGAGTAGGTTTCTTGGCTTTTAAGTGGCACAGCCATAGTTTTTGACCCAATCTCTAGAATTGGTGTATTATAATTTTCTGCTCTTTTATGGGGAAAGAGCTTAAATTTCATCAAGCGGTTTCAGCTTGTTAAAGTGTTTGTTTTTAACGATTTCATCCGTTTCCTTTAATAACATGAATAGAACTCCTTTTTGGGAAATTTTTATATTCTTAGTTTTTTGACTGCTTCTTTTGTTATTGGGTCTTCTATCCAGTAGTAGCCTTCTCTTTCTTCTATTATCATTGCAGATTTTAGATTTTTTAGGATGTCGTTTAAAACTTTGCTGTTTATGTCGAGTTCCCTTTTTATTTCACTCCATCTTGCTCCTGATCTTATGGTTCTGAGTGCTTTGATGTACAATTCTCTTTTCCTATTTTTTAGGAAGTTGTTGAGTTCGCTTAAGATGATTTTTGAGCCTTCTTTGACAGTCTCCTCTAACGCGTCTTCATGGGAGAGTCTTCTCTCGCATCTAAAGTTTCCATAGTATGTTAGCCATCCAACGTACCCGTTTAACCTGTTCACCACCTCGTCTATTTCGCTTTCTTTATAGTTCACTTGAGGATATTCTTTGAAGCCTGCGATGAGAAAGTTTTTTGATGTTTCTCGGTCGAAGGGTTTTAGTGTTAGTGTGGCAGGCTTTCTTCCATAGAGGGGTGAGGTTGGGCTTGGCTCCAACAGTTTCCTTAATATTCCAACGTAGGAGCCTGAAAACACTATCCTTATTCCACTATACTTGTCCCACACGCTCTTTAAAACCTTTAGAAAATGGGGTGATGATATTTCTTGAACTTCATCGAAAACTATTATTTTGTCCTTCACACGCTGGAAGGCGTCTTCTAGGACCTTGCTCCACTTGACCTGCAATATTTTGAGGTCTATCGCGAGCTCGTCAACTTTATATCCTGATCCTATGAGAAGATTTTTAGCAAGGTCTTCAACGCCTTTAGCTCCAAGTAGGTTAATGTAGACGCCGTTGTTTTCGTTAGCGAAAGCCTTTATTAAACTCGTTTTCCCAGTCATCCTCTTTCCAAGTACAGCCACCCAAAGCCCAGAATTCACTAGGCGTGTGAGCTCTTTATATTCTTCGTCCCTGTCAAATAGTTCTCTACGAGATTCCTTCGGCCTTAAACTGAAGAGCATGGTTACCTAGGTAACCAGTTACCTTGGTAACTATAAAAGTTTATGCCCTCGATTCCCAGCATGTCTTTTATCAAGTGCAAATATGCTATCAACGACTGGAACCCTAAGCCTATTAGGCCCTCCAAGTCTAAAGCTTGGGTTAGGTTTCCCTTCGCCAAAGCCTACAGGGCATAGGCTAGTTTTGCCAGCCGTGGGATTGAGTGGTTCTTCCGCAGAGGGCAGAGCTAGGGAGGCACCCTGCCGTGCTTCTAGCCCCATAGGCGTAGTCCCAGAAGGACTTAGGCTAGTCAGCTCTTGCGTTGGCACCATCATCCCAAGCTCCCGACTTGCCGTGGAGTAGCTGACTTTGCTACGGTACTGTTACGCTTTTTGCTAGGTTTCTCGGCTTGTCCGGGTCTAGGCCTCTTTCTACTGCAATATAGTATGCTAGTAGTTGTAGTGGTATTATGTATGGTATTGGTGTTAGTATTGGATGTATTTGTTTTGGCATTTCTATTATGTCGTCTGATAGGTTTTTTATTTTCTGGTCGTCTTCTTCGCATACGCTTATTATTTTCGCTCCTCTTGCTTTCATTTCCATTATGTTTCCTATTATTTCTTTTCTTGTTTCATCGTTTGGGCATATGAATATTGTTGGTGTCCCTTCTTCTATAACGCTTATTGGGCCGTGTTTGCTTTCTCCTGCTGGATATGCTAGTGATGGTGTGTAGCTTATTTCTAGCAGTTTTAGTCTTCCTTCTAGTGCTGTTGCAGTGCTTATCCCTCTTCCGAGGAATATGAATAGGTTTTCTTTGGCATATTTTTTGGCTATCTCTTTAACTTTTTCTTCTCTTTTTTCTAGAATGTTTTCTACTATGTCTGGTATATTGTATAGGTTTGTCTTCAGCTCGTCTATTTCGTCCTGTGAAAGTTTTCCCCTTATCTTTGCAAGCTTTAGTGCAAGCTGTGCTAGTACGATAAGTTGTGCAGTATAGCTTTTTGTTGCTGCAACACCTATTTCTGGACCAGACTGTTGCACAATGTATGCTCTTGATATTCTTGTTAGTGTTGAGCCTACAACGTTTGTTATGCCCAAGATTGTTGCAGCCTTCATTCTCGCATAATCCACTGCCTTCAGTGTGTCATATGTTTCTCCTGACTGGCTTACTGCCAAAACAACAGTGTCTATGCCTAGAGAGTCGCCATAGTTTTCTATAAACTCTGAAGATATTACTGGATAAGTGGCTAGTCTCGCAAGCTTCGAGAACATGTATGATGCTGCTATGCATGCGTAATGTGATGTTCCAGCCGCTAGCAGGAATATCTTGTCTCCTCTATCCAAGAATGTTGTTATAAGGTCAAGGTACTGTTCCTGAAGCCTTAGAGCGTTTCTTAAGCTTGTAGGCTGCTCATGTATTTCTTTTAGCATAAAGTGCGCGTACCCCTGCTTTTCAGCCTGCTCGATAGTCCATTCTATAACCTTAGCCTCTCTTGAGACAGGCATGTTATCTGAAACACGTTTTATCTCAACCTTTCCTGCCTCAAGTACTGCTACTTCACCATTGTTTAAAACGATAACCTTGTTCGTGTACGGTAATATTGCTGGAATGTCTGATGCGCAGAAGGCACTGTTCTCTGACAAGCCTATCACAAGTGGGCTCTCGTTTCTCGCGCACACGATCTTGTCCGGCTCCATTGTAGATATTATTGCTAGAGCGTATGAGCCTTTAAGCCTCCTTAGAGCGTTTACTGTTGCATTGTATAGGCTTTCTCCAGAATCTAAACCTTCTTCAACAAGGTGGGCTACAACTTCAGTGTCAGTTCTAGAAGCGAACCTGTGACCTTTCTCTAAAAGCTCCTCCTTCAACTCTAGAAAGTTTTCTATTACACCATTGTGTACGACGGCAACATTACCCTTACAGTCTATGTGAGGGTGAGCGTTTTCTCTTGTTGGAGCACCGTGTGTTGCCCAGCGACAGTGTCCTAATGTGATTTTGGAGGATGGTTCTAGAAGGTTTAGTTTCTCGTGAACTTCCTCTATTTTTCCAACATCCTTTTTTATTACTAGACGCTTTTGGACATCTACTGCTGCTACACCGACTGAATCGTAGCCCCTGTACTCTAGCCTTTTTAGACCCTCTAATACGATCTTGTTTGCTGAACACTCTTTACCTATGTAGCCTATTATCCCACACATTCTATTTCATTAAAGAAAAAATTTTTGGGGTTATGCTATTGTTGTTGGCTCTTTTCTTCAGTTTTAGGCTCCTTCTCCTCTACACTTTTAAGCTCCTGCTCTATCTCCTTCTCTATTTCTTCTATCGGCTTTGGTGGTGGTGTTGTTGCAAGCGTGTATCCTATCCATCCTACTATACCTAATACTCCAGCTACTGCAACAAATGCTGTTATCTGTAGGATAAGTTGGGGGAAAATGTATAGTAGGTAACCGTAAACGATTATTCCAATAATGCTTCCGACGAGGAGGAGTGCTCCAATTATCTGGTCTTTACTCAATTTACCTCACTATTTGGTGTATGTTTCTGGATTTAAAAATATTCCCCACCATATTATGAAATTTTTGTCTTTTACCCAATCTTTTGCTTGTTTGTAGCCGTTTTCTGACACAAACTTTGCAACCTTATATGCCATTTTTAGGCCTCGAACATAGTTTTGGTACGTGAATGAAATCTTTTCTTTAACTTCCTTAACAATGTGTATTATTGACCTTAAGAGTTTCATGCTCCTGAACCTTATTTCAAGCTTTGAAGAGAGTGAGAGTATGCCCTGCTCGACCTTTGACAGTGTCCACCATATTCCTGTCCTTTTTGCTCTAACAACAACCTTTTTTATCATATTCCTCAATTTTTGGCTCGAATTTTCTAAAACTATATTTTCTTCTATGAGACTATCATTCAACTAACACGGTCACCTCATCCAATATTTTTAGAGACTTTAGAAGATTGTGTTCGGATAATGTCTCATCTAATATTACATGATTTTTCCAACATTTTTGGCTGAGGACAAAAATTTTGTCCATTGTCTATAACGGTATAGACAATTGATATTTAAATCTTAATTTTTGCGTCTTTTAACGACAATTTTAACGAGTTTTGAAAAAATTGCAATGTTATATATTCGAAATACAATATTATCCTATACTGTGACATGTTCGATTTTTTAACCTTTCTTTACTTTAACAATATATTCTTTGAACAGTTTCTGGAAGAGTTTTTCGTCAACTATTGGTGAACCGTCTTCTTTGCAGATCTTTTGCCAGGGTAATAGTGTTTTCGAGTATGATGGTGTCCTTTGACCATATGCTTCTTCCAGCGTCTGATTGTACTGGTTTCTATAGAATATGCCTATGGGTATCCTTTCATCGGATTCTAGAGACTTTTGTATGGCTTTCAATAGTGTATTTTGGGCTTCACCTTCTCTAACATTCGGGTCCCATCCTTCATCTTCTAGCATGTAGACTCTTTTCCTATAATATTCTGGCGTGTGTATGTTGTTGTATGTTATACATGGCTGAAGTATGTCTATGAACGCTGAACCCTTATGTTTTATTGCTGCAACAATAAGGTTCTTTAAGTGTTCTGAAAGCATCGAGTAGCCTCTTGCTACGAAAGTGTATCCTGAAACAAGGGCTAATGCTATGGGGTTCAGTGAGTTTATTATGTTTGCTTGTGGAAGAGATTTTGTTTTCAGGCCTTTGGAGAGTGTTGGTGAAGCTTGCCCTTTTGTTAGACCATATACTCTGTTATCGTGTAACATTACTTTTATGTCAACATTTTTTCTTCCTAGGGCTATAAAGTGTCCTAGCCCTATTCCCAGCAGGTCTCCGTCTCCACCATGCACTATTACTGTTAGGTTTGGGTTAGCGACCTTTATTCCTGTAGCAAATGCTATCGCCCTACCATGTAATGTGTGCACTCCATTGGCTTTCACAAAGTGTGGTGTTTTACCTGAACATCCTATTCCTGAAACGATTACAGTGTTTGTTGGGTCAAGCTGTAGTTCTGCAAAAGCCTTGTATAATGCTGCTAGTATGCCATAGTTTCCGCATCCTGGGCACCAGTCAACCCACACGTCTGTCCTATAATCGTTTGGGCTACGCACCATACTCTAGAACAACCCTCCTTTCTCCACCCAAAACCCTTTCTAACGCTTTCAATAGCTCGTCCACGTATATTGGTCTTCCAGTATATTTTAGAATAGACTTTTCAACTTTCACACCAGTATGCTGTGCAATAATTTTTGAAGCTTGGGCAAGATAGTTGTGTTCTACTGCAACAATATTTTTTGGATCAAAATTTTCAAGCAAGCTTTTAACATATTCTGCTGGAAAGGGTGAGAACATTTTAAGGTGAAGGTAGGCGCACTTAATATTCTCTCTCATCCTCCCTATAGCCTCTAATGCTGCACCCTTCGTAAAACCCCAGCCTATCATGAGAAGTTTAGCTTCTTCAGGCCCATAATATGAAACCCTATACTCTAGAGGAATCTCTGAATCCATTATCTCAAGCTTCTTCATCCTCTTCTCGTACATTTCTTTCCTGTTAACTGGGTCCTCGTCAATGTGGCCTAACTCATCATGTTCGTCTCCAGCAACCCACTGTATCGTATTCGAGCCCAAAAATGCTCTTGAAGAAATTGGATGTGAGAGGTTAAACCTTTTATATTCTGGCATTTCAAAGACAAGCTTTCCCCTTTCAACCTTAACCTTGGAAAGGTCTGGTAATGGTGATGTTGCTATACAGTTTGCTAGAAACTTGTCAAGCAAATGTATTACTGGAACCTGATACTTTTCAGCAAGGTTTAAGGCTAAAATTGTGTCATAGAATGCTTCAAGATGGTCTCCTGAAGAAAGAACTATCCTTGGAAATTCTCCATGTGAAGCATATAATGTGAACAGTAGGTCTGATTGAGCGCCTCTAGTAGGCTGTCCCGTGCTAGGTGCACCCCTCTGATAGTATGTTATTACTACTGGAGCCTCCACTTGGCCAGCGTAGCCTAATGCTTCAACCATTAGACTGAATCCTGGACCGCTTGTTGACGTAGAGCTTCTAACTCCAGCCAGTGATGCTCCTATTGCTGAAGCTATAGCCGCTATCTCGTCCTCAGTCTGTGTTACGATTAGGGAGCCGAGACTTTCTCCTTCAACCTCAAGCCTCTCAAACCCTTCTAGTGTGAAGCTTTCGTCAGCCGCAGGAGTTATTGGATAGTAGCTTTGAAACCTTAAGCCTCCAACAATTTTCGCCATTGCAATGATATCGTTTCCACTTGCTACAAGCATCTTTTCCAAGCCTATGCTGCTTGGAGAAAGCTCGTACAATGTTCCATAATCTTCTCTAACATTTTTTGAAACCAGTTCTATTATATGATTGTTGTGCTCTACTAGTGTCTGGTTTCCTTGAAACCTTGATTCTAGAGAATATTTTATTGCATCAGACCCTATTCCAGTTAAGCCGACTATTGAGCCTACAGCTATAGAGCTCAGGTATCTTGTAGCCTGAGAAGGTAATATTTCAAACTTTTTAGAGACTTCAGAAATAATGTTTTGGTAGTCTAATCCTATAAGCCTAACCTTTTTCACAGCCTTCAAGTATCTTGTTAGAGAAGATATTGTGCCATCCAGTCCAAGTTCACTAAACAAGACTCTAAGCCTCTCCCTCAGCCTAGGCTCAATAGATGGAATGACAGTATATTTTGTCTGAAGTGTTGAAATATCGTATACTATTGAACCCTTTTCATCCAGATCCTGAAAATGTGTGAAGACTGTTTCAGCGTCCATTGCACAGAGAACCTGTACAGGATATGTTAGAGCCAACGGAATATTATTGGAGGATATTCTCATGTGAGTGTAGCTGTGCCTACCCTTTATGTTAGAAAAGTATTCTCTGTCAGAAATTAGACCATATCCAAGGTATGCAAGGGCTTTTGATAGAATCTGTGCAGAAGATTCGAGGCCAGAACCCTGAGGTCCACCCAATATTATTTGGAGATCGTCATACAATATTTTTCACCTAATCTCCGCAGGGCGAGTCTTCTGCTGCAACATCGTCAGAGCATACTTCAGATGCAAGAATGTGGCCGGCGTGGGACATCAGCTCTGTTTCAGAATAAAATGCTTTCTTGCAGGTTAGACAATGTATCCAACCTTTTTCATTTAAAACCTTTTTCCAGTCAACTTCACTAAATTTATCGCAGGATGTTTTAGATACGATAATTTTACCTTCAACATTACAGTATCCAATCCATTGAAATGTTTCATTAGAAAGGTATTTTGAGCAAAATATACAGCATGAGCTCTCCTTACTAGAACTCATTTAGACCATAACAATTTATGCAATCCATAATATAAGTTTTGCTAGAAAATGGCAATTTGTAGCATAAAATGGCCTTTTCTTGGACTAAAAAATTCAATGTTGACAATAAAAGAGGAAAAATAGATAAAGAGTTTAGTATAATATTATATAAAATTGTCTTGCTATAATGGGAAAGTTTTTGTAAAATATTCAACTTCTATAAACCAATTTTTTGTAACCAAAGACTATAACAACAGCTGCTACAGAAACAATGTTGATGATTAGGAGATATAGGCCGCCTAACTCTGTCTCAACTGTTGGGAAAATTAGAAATGACAGGTTGTTCATTGTGTGAAAGAGAATCATTGCAAATATGCTTCCTCCAGTATTATTATATATCCAAGTGAATAGAATAGAGCCGCAGACTATTAGGATCATGAAACCCCAAATTGGTGTTTGGGACTGTATCGTTCCAGGAATAAAGAATAGTGGTGTATGCCATATTCCCCAAACAGTTCCAAGTATGATGCTCGAAAATAGGGCGTTCCATTTAAACTGAAGCCTATCAAGCGCGTATCCTCTCCAACCCCACTCTTCCTGAAACGGCCCACCCAAAAATAGTATGTATATGAAAGCCAATAGTATAAATGGTGGGTCAGATAGTATAATCAGATTTGGTGAAGGTTCTCCACTTAAGATGGCTAGCAGGAGCGAGGTGCCAGTTAATAGGGGGAAGAGTAGGAATATTGGGATATACCATATCTTCTTAAACCTAAAGTCTATACCCCTCTTCAGCAGGCTCTTTAATCCAGCCACCCCCTTACTCGAGTATGTTAGTAGGAATGCTGAAACGAGGGGACCGAATGCTGCAGGATTATAGGGGCTGAAGAGAAAGTTTTCAAGAGCTTGTGGAACTGTTAACAGTTTTGTTGATATTAGTGCCTGAGGCACCCAGAACACCCATGTGAACAGGAAAGTGATTAGAAAGAATACTGTTAGATCATGTTCTTCAAGTATTCTATTATACATTTTTCAAAAACTCCAAACTTGAATAAAGGGTTAAGGTTTACGTGTATAAAAGTGTTGTGCTTTTATCTTAATCATTTTTGGCTGGTGCAGGGGGTGGGATTTGAACCCACGAAGACCTTCGTCAGCGGATCTTAAGTCCGCCCCCTTTGACCGCTGCGCTGACGAGCTTTGGCCTGGCTTGGGAACCCCTGCACTCTTGTCTAGGGTTGTTAACTCTTTTTTATAAAAATTTTGTATGCTAACTTTTAAACTTTTTTGGCAACAAATTTTTTTAACATTTTAGTGGTTTTGGCTTATTAGCCATTTCCATAGTGGTAAGATTTTTATTGGCTTCCCTTCAATCTTTACTTCGTCTTCTGTATCCCATGTGAGTATTGTCATGTTTTTGCAGTCTAAAAGTTCTGATGCTTTGATTAAAGGTTTTATTTCCCTTTCTCTTGTTTCAAAATCTTCTATGGAATAGCAGACTTGTATAAATTTTTTGACACTGTTTCCATCCTTTATTATGAAATCTACTTCCTTATCGTTATATAGAAAGTATCTTATTTTTTCTGCATCAAATCTTCTTAAAAGTTCAACAAAGACTAGGTTCTCCATCAGCTTCCCTTCATCGTTTACGCCTTGGATTGTTAGTAGCCCGTTGTCTATAAAATAGATTTTAGGCATTGATGCCTCCTCGCTTTTGTAGGATCTAGAAAACTTTTTCAAAGGGAAGATTATGAAGGAATCGTTTAATGCCTGAACATAATTGTATAGTGTGTTTTTGCTTACCTTTATTCCAGATGATTTGAGGAAATTGTAAAATTTGTGGAC
>JACIWG010000059.1 GCA_014361085.1 Nitrososphaeria archaeon | reverse complement strand
CCTTTTTGCCATCCCAATGTTTTGGGATATTTTTAAGTCGCTCAGCCAACTCCTTTGCTATTTCTAAAAATTTTTCCCGCATCATACTACCTCACTTTCATTGCCATGCTACCCCAAATAAAAACAATGAGATAATCTTTAAAAAGATAGCGAAAAATCTGAAATAATTATGTTCTATAGTCTGTAATCAGATTTTCTTTTTCGTTGTAACCTTTACATAGTTTGTTTAAAGGGCAATCTTTGCATTTTGGATCACTATGATTAAAACAGTAATTAGTACCTACATACATTAACCCATCATCAAAATCCGCTACAGAATAATCGTGTCCATATTTCGTTAACTCGTAGATCAATAGGTTGGGAATTCTTTGGATTTTTATGGTTCTTGGTTGACCCATTTTTAAATAATTTTTTACAACCCTAACATAATCTGAAAAAAACCGAGAAGTAGAGGGTATTTTAGTTGTCTTTTTTCCTCTGATGTTGGTTACTCTAATATAATTTAGACCTCCTTTTCCTCTTTTTTTCTGAATGACCTCCCACTTTTCATAGTCTTCTAAGGAGGCAATCTCCAATAAAAAGCCTGTTCTAAAAAGCACGCGACCTGCATTACTATCAAAAGGAACTTCGTAAGAAAAACCTGTCCAACCATTGTCATTTCTCCTGTATTTCACCAATTTTAATACACTCACATACATTTTTGCAAACAGATGGCAAGCTTTGTCACCTATAGCACTGCCCAATCCATATCTCTCGTGATTTTTTAACTGACGGGCCATCTTCTCAGCAGAAAAATGCGATTCAATATAATCGACCAGAGGTTGGGAAGAAATTTTCCCACACGACATTAGATCTTTCTCTATTAACAGGGGCACACACAAGGGAACGCCCCATCTATGGATAGCGTAATCTAGCACCTGCTTAGTCGAAATCATACCACGCATAGATTGTGCAAAGAAAAGATTATATTTGGAAGGAGATGATTTATTTTCTCGAGCCCAATCCTCCGCTCGCAATCTCTTAATCGAGTCATGTTTGGATAAAATCTCGTCAATGGATATACCGATTTCTTTAAAAAAATCCACCGGCCTATGAAAAATCCTAATCTCTTGTCTATATAATGCTGTAGTTACTCTTTTTAAAAGTTCTCTTACTCCAATCATATCGGGACCTTGATCTAATACAACGCTAACTAACAAATACCTCGATAGAATTTCTCTTCGGGTAAACTTTCCATCATATTCATCGAGTTCTTCATACTTTATCTTTCCCTCTCCAGTAAAGTAATATTTGAATGGTTCAACTTCGTTAAAACGAGGGGCATCCCTATGTTTTCTTCCTATTTTGGATAAATCTTCAGTGATTTCCAAGAGAAAATCCCACTCAACCATTTTCTTCTTTACTCCACTTTTCACCATTTATCCATGTAAAAAGACTTGATTGAATCTTAGATAATCTCTCCTTAGCAAACTCACAATATTCGGGAACAATTTCAAATCCTAAATAATGTCTTCCTAACATTTTTGCTGCAACTGCAACAGTGCCGGAGCCGATGAATGGATCGAAGACTATATCTCCTTTTTCGCTGCTAAAAAGGAGAATTTTTTTAACAAGTTCTATCGGTAATTTTGTAGGAGTTTTGATTTTCCCCGTCCAGTATTCTCTATTTATTATCCATACATCTTCGGGATAATGCTCGATTTTATTAAACTTATATTTTTTTGCATTCTTTGCCACAAATAAAATATGATAATGACTGGTAACGTATTTTCTTTTTGTAAATACGCCAAATTGGTATTTCCATATTAAATGGTTTATAGTTATAAATCCTACATCATCTAAAGCATTAAGAATATCCTTCAGGTTGGTCCAACCTGAAAAAACATACATGCTGCCTGTTTCCTTCAGGATTCTGTATGCCTCTTTCATCCAGTTAACGGTAAATTCGTAGTATTTTTCTTTTGGTATTTCATTATATCCCTCTAATACCCGCGATTGCGTCCTGTTATAATTATTTCTTTTTGCTTTGAAATCTATCGCAAACGGAGGATCAGTTACTATTAAATCTATGGATTCGCTTGGAATATCTTTCATTAGTTTGATGGCATCTCCACAATATATTTGGTCGATATGAAATTTACCTATTTTTTTATTTTTCTCTTTAGCCATCTTTCATTCATTTATTAATTTTTTATTACAAATTATGTCATATTTTCTCGATTTTAACGACCTTTTTAGGCAGCAATGTTATGCGGATGGTATCTCCTTCTTTTAGTTTCAATATTTCTCCCATCAATCCTTTAGCATATATTCTATCATAAGTCCCGTAATAACCATCGTAGAGATTTCCCCTATATTCTATTTTAATTCTACCAATAGGTAAATCAGCACTTCCCTTAGGAAGTCTAATAAAATTATATTTTCTCTCTGATTTAGTTATCTTTTTCGTGATGGAGCCCATGTATTACTATTGTCTAAGATTTTAAAAAGCTATCGATATATTCGATATTTTGGTTATAATCTCTATTTGTAATTCTTTATAATTTTCCATGTTCCCTTCTCTGTTTTTTTAATAATGCCCCATTTTTCCAGTTTCTTAAGCCTATTGGATACATAAAGATATAAGCTGTAATTAGGGAATTTCTCTTTTGCCCTCTCTTTTATCTCTTGTGTTGTGGCTTCCCCACCTAACTCTTTAATTATTTTATACACCTCTTCCTGACTCATAATATAATAAAAATATTTATTGTTAAATTATTTTCCGATTAAATTAGAAAAGAAAAATTGAAACTTCATAAAACCTCCTCCTTTATTTTTATCATGGTAAAAGTATTCTCTCCTCACTTTCATGATATGAAAGGCAAGATTGCATATAAGAAAGGCAGGATAGGCAAGGTTCATTTTCAGAAGAATAGAGGCAATATAGCAATGCATTTTACAATGAAAAGGGAGAGAGAGGCAACACCATTACAAAAGCAACAGAGGCAAGCCTTTAAAGAAGCTGCCTTGAGTTATCGCCAACTTTCTAAAGAGGAGAGAAAAAATCTAGCTTTGTGGGGTGCCATGCGGAGTGATTTAGTTAGCGGATATGACTGGTGGACGAAGGCAAAGCTTACTGATATAAGCATAGAAGTTCTAATTGATGATGTTATTAAGGAGGAAGTTTTCTTGCCAAACAGGAATTTTGAGAAAGCAGATCCTGGATTGCATAAAATAGAGCATTGGGTACTTTCAACATACAATGCAGGAAGAGCATTGGTAGGGCAATGGTATAACACAGGAAGTTATGAAGTTATGCTTAATGCTGCTTATGCTGAAAATAGCTATGCAAGCATTGAGTTAGAAAAATGGTTTTCAATAAGAATACTTAAAGATACAAAAATTGAATATGGCTGTTTTTTGCATCCAGACTGGAGCAACTATCTTCCAAAAATATATTTGATGATGCTTGGAGAAGATGATTCAGCATATTATGATGAATTCACTCCTTCCTTGCAATCACGAGACTATTTCTATTACAAGAAAGAAGTAATGGCTCCAGCAAATATAAAGGCAATTAAAATAGGAGCAAAATCAGAAAAAAGATATGAAGATCCAGATACAGCTTTTATCGATGGCTTCAGAATATACGTTGAAGGAAGATATCTCGTTGCTAAATGCTCTCATCCATTGCTTCAGAGAGTAATGATAACAAGCGAGGACGGAAGCATTGTTTATTATGATAGCAATGCCTATTGAAATGTAATAATAAAGTGAAATTTTTCCACAAGCCCAATTCAAATATGTTTATATATCAAAAAGGATTAATTAATCCATGAGTGAATTGATTATAACAAAGGATGTGTATGATACATTGCTTAAAATGAGGGAAGAGCTGGATCAAATAATTGAAAGCATAGAAATAATGAATGATAAAGAACTTATGGAAGGAATAAACAGAGCCATTAAAGATGTAGAGGAAGGCAGAATTTATGAATTAAAGGATATTGAAGATATTTTATAAATTATATGTAAAATGAGAATATTTTATACAGAGGAATTTAGAAAGGATATCAAAAAGATAAAAGAAAAAGATATTTTGGAGAGGTTGAAGAGAATTATTCAACAGTTGAAGGAAACCCCCGAGATGGGTAAACCATTGAGATATAGGTTAGCAGGATTAAGAAGCATAAAAATGGGCAAGTTGCGAATTATTTACAGAATCGAGGAAGATAAGATAATACTACTCAAAATAGGACATAGAAAAACAGTATACAAGTCATAAAATTTTTCTTGAAATGTAATAAATCTTGCATGATTAATTTTTCATGGAAAAGATTGAATATAAGGCGGAATGGAATATAGCGAAGATAAAAGCAAATGAGAAGGTAAGGAAGGAAATTGAAAACCAGCTCAAGAATGGAATGGAAATAGGAGAAATCATTTCTCAGTATAAAGATGAGATAGAAGTTAAACATGATTCTATGCATGGAAATATTTTGCTTAATGAAGGAATAAATGCAATATGGGCTCTGGTTGCTGGAGATGCAAATGAAATTCCATTCAATGCAACAAATGCATATCTTGGCGTTGGTGATTCAACAGCAGCTGAAGATGCTGGACAGAGTGGCTTGCAAGGCAATAATCAAACATACATGCCAATGGATAATGGCTATCCTCAATATGGGCAAAATCAAAGAATAGTTTTTAGAAGCACTTTTGGAGAGAATGATGCCAACCATGCATGGAATGAATTTACAGTTGCCAATACTGCAGGCAACAATGGAAAAAATTTGAATAGGAAGGTGGAGAGCAAGGGAACCAAAAGTCAAGGAGAGATATGGACTCTAACACTAACCATAACTCTATCATGAGGTGGTTAAATGGCAACAGTTGAGGAAATTGAATTGGAAATAAAAAATGCGATAGAGAAAAGATATGGAGAAGGAGCGGTTAAAGACATTTTCCATGAGCAGTTGAGAGATGCAAATGGGAATTTAACTGGAGTACATCACTGGGTTGTTAAATATATAGATGATAAGAGCATCCTCCATGTTGATCATGACTTTTATGCAGAAGAAGACAGCAACGGCAACCTTTACTGGAGAAATGTAAATCCGTTGGCAAAATTTGAGTTGATGCAGCAAACACAAACTTTTGCAGATAAAATAAGGCAGAGGATAAATGATATGGTTAAGAATGGAGAGGCTTTGTATGCTGAGATAATAAGCATAAATGAAGAGCTGGAAAGGGCAAGAGCATTTATAAAAACGGATAGCGAGGAAGGAACATACATAGTATGGATTGATGAAAACGGCAACATGCAGAAGATTAAAACAAGCTTTGCATAAAAATGGCTTTAAATCCATCAAAAGGATGGCAGAAATATGCAGAGCTTTCAATAAACAATGCAAGCGTTGACTATCAAATGAGATTGGAAATAAGGAGAGGAAGTAGTCAAAATAATGATCCTCAGCAGGGAATAATATACGATGATAACAACTGCTTTTATGATGATTTTAGGGATGTAAGAATAGGAACTTCTGCTGATCCAACGATAGCTGAGCAGTTGCCAATGTGGGCTGAGGAAGTAAGCGATGGAGTGAAAAGGATAATATGGGTAAAGACAAATGGAAATACAACTCTATATATTTTCATAGGAAATGAGAATGCTGGAGAATATAGCAATGGAAATGACACCTTTCCATATTTTGACCACTGGACAAGCGATAATACGGTAGATTGGATACATACAAATACAGGAAACAACCATCACCACTGGTGGGAAAATACACACGAATTTACGAGTATGAAAGAAATAGATATGAGGGGATATATCTTAAACTGGTGGACAGGGCCATGGGACCACACAGAGTTAGGGTGGACAGTTGATAAAACAAGTTTTGTCCATAATGTGGAGCATGTTTTAATTTATTTTGAGCATAGAACAACAAATGGAGCAGTAAGTGATAAAATTTCGGTTAAATTGCATATAAGGAAAGGAGATACAACCACAACAACGGATTTAAAATTTTTCAATAAACCTTCAACAGATACTCCTCTTTATCTTCAATTATGGCATAAAAGCAACGAGGTAAAATATATTATAAGAGATTTGAGTAGCGGAACAATACTTGCAGAAGATAGCATAAGTGATCCAAATGTTATTCCCAATCCAGCAAATACTAAATATTTAGTTACCCAGCAATGGGATTGTGCAGGAGGATTATTCCAATGGCTTTCTCCCCACTATTTAAAATGGGGGAGTAAACAGTATAATGGAGGAATGGAATGGAAAACCGATTATTGGTTCGAAAGGAAGAGAGCATATACAGAGCCATCATGGAATAGTTTTTCAGCATGGAAAGATGTTATTTCTCAACAAATAATAAATTTAAGCGATGCAGGAATTAGTGTAGAGGAACTGCTGACAGAGAAAACAATATTGATTGATGAGTTAGCAGGATCAATTGATGAAATATTAACAGGAAAGCAAATATCAATAGAAGAAATAGCAAGTGCAATCGAGAAGTTAAAAGAAGATAAATCAATATTGATTTTAGAAACAGTAGAAGGAATTGATACCATATTTTTGCCTGGAATTGGAAATAAACTATCAGATATTAGCATAACTCCAGCAAGAGTAGTAACAACCCATTTTCCTGCTGTTGCTGGCCTGCCATTAGATAAAAAAATAAGGATATATGCAAAGGCTGTAAGCGGACAGGAAAAGGAGGTTGTTTTGGAGGCATTAACATGGTAACAGAAAAGATGGTTAAGATGATAACGAAGGCAATGGTGAGCATAGCAGCAATAATAGGCTTAGTCATTTTGGAATGCAAGGCAATAGAGCTTGGCATAGATGGGATTATACTTAGCATTGTAATAGCCGCAATAAGTGGGATTGCTGGATTTAATTTGAAGAGCATATTGAAAGTATATAGATGTTAAAATTGAAAAGAACAATTTTCACAGATTTATTACAATACAATAAATTACTCATAGAAAATCGGCAATTTTTGCTTGTTTTTTTAGATCCTCTTTTTTTAGATCTTCAATGATTTTTGGGAGATCCCTTACATCGATTATTTTACCAGTTATTCTCTTCCTCAGCTTCTCTAACACTGTGTTATAATCTGAGTTTGGCCAATTATCAAATGTTATCGGCTCTAACGAAATCAAATAATCCATCATACAATCTATTTCATTCCCGCTGTATACTCTGTCAAAGAGTGAATAAAGTATGGAAACCCATTTTTTATCCCAACGTCCCCCTCCAACAATTGCAATATGGTGTAAATGTGGCTTTAGATAGAATTCCTCTCTATTACTATCCCATCCCAAAACAAATTGTAATGAGTGACCCATCATCCTTTGTGCCTCGAAAGATATTGGGGAAGCCCTACAAACGATTGCCACCACACCTCCACTTTTAAGAGGAATAACAAAATCTTCTCCTCTAGCCTCAGGCGCATCTATGACCTTTAATCCAATTTCATTCAAAAAACTCATTAGATATACATCTGCTTGTTTTGAAGTTCCACCAAAAAATATAATTCTTTTTTCTATTAATTTTTGTTGAATCCTTTCTTCCAATGGATTTACGGTAACATTTCTCCTTATTTGTTCACGCCTCCTACTGAGTATATCATTAGAAATGGTCTTTATATCTTTAAGTGGTTCTTTTTGCATTTCCTTTGTCATTTCTTCTAGAAATCGTTTTCTTTGCTCAGAAGATAATTCTTCTGACCCTCTAAGAAAGGCGTAAAACCGTGTTCCAGCACGGAAACCTTCCACCCTATTTAGCATTTCGTTTGCTGGAATATTATATGCGTATAATGCAACCTCTGCGAATAGATGAATATCATCATCATTTTTCTCGAAGAGATATTGCTCTAAGAGTTTCCTTTTTTTATCATTATCAATTGGTGTTATATCCCTCAATTTTCTAAATTCTGTCGCTACACGCCTGATTCTATATGTGTCCAACAGATACAAGACATAAGAGTCATATCTATCGGATTTAACAGATAAATTAAAATAGTAAACAATTTCATCAGTGTTTAACCTCTTCATTATTTGATTATTTAACTCAATGAGTCCATTTTTTTGCTTTATGCAATTAATTTTTAAACATTCAGCAAGATATTGATCCAACAAAATCGACCTTCTCTTGAGGATTGAAGATTTATTTTCTAAAATCTTTGCCAAAGCCTCCAATACTCTGTAATTGTAGTTTTTTAGTTTCTGAGGAGATGATCTTTCCCTTTTCAAGAACTCTATAAGAGCAACAGGATCTTTTATTTCCTGATATTTTGAGAGTTCCTTCAACAACTGCATTTGAGACTCACTCAAGGCACTAGTAAATAAAAGACTATAAACAAAATAGTAATATAATTGAGTTACTGATAGTTCAGATCCTTGAAGCTTCGAAAAATACGTAACCAACGATGCTAAAAAACAGGGATTTACTTTTATGTTTGGAATTTTATCTTTATTATATATTAGAAAACCATACTCTGCAAGTTTCTCTATTTTTTCTATGATTTTCTCTTTTGGTG
>JACIWG010000058.1 GCA_014361085.1 Nitrososphaeria archaeon | reverse complement strand
AAGGTTGATCCAAAGGATAGGGAATGGTTAAATAAGATTGCTAAAACAAGCATGGCTACAAAGCTTGTTTCATCTGAAGGAAAATATTTGGCAACACTGGTTGTTGATGCACTGCTTCTAGTTGCAGAAGAACAGAATGGTAAACTTAAGGTTGACATTGACGATGTTAAGGTTGAAAAGAAGCCTGGTGGAAGCATAACAGACAGCAAGCTGATTCAGGGAATAGTACTTGATAAGGAGGTTGTTCACAGTGGCATGCCTAAGAGGGTAACTAATGCAAAGATAGCTTTGCTAAACTGTCCTCTAGAGATTGAGAAGACAGAGTTTGATGCAAAGATAAACATAAACAATCCAGAACAGATCAAAATGTTCTTGGACGAAGAAAACAGGATGCTAAGGGAAATGGTTGAAAAGATTGCTTCAACTGGAGCTAATGTTGTAATATGCCAGAAGGGTATAGACGATATAGCACAACACTATCTAGCAAAGGCAGGAATACTTGCGGTAAGAAGGGCAAAAGAAAGTGACATGACAAAGCTTGCTAAGGCTACAGGAGGAAGGGTTGTAACAAGCCTAGAAGAATTAAGTCCAAACGATCTAGGATACGCTGAACTAGTTGAAGAAAGAAGGGTTGAGGAAGACAAGTGGGTTTTCGTTGAAGGATGCAAGAACCCCAAGGCAGTAACAATATTCTTGAGAGGGGGGACACAGAGGATCGTTGACGAATGTGAAAGATCCGTGCACGATGCACTATGTGTTGTAAGAGATGTGATGCATAAGCCATATATTGTGGTCGGCGCTGGAGCACCGGAAGCTGAAGTAGCTTCAAGACTATTTGATTGGGCTCAGACACTTTCTGGAAGAGAGCAGCTTGCAGTACAAAAGTTTGCTGAAGCAGTTGAATCAATACCATTAGCTTTAGCTGAAAATGCTGGAATGGACCCAATAGACACACTAGTAGAATTAAGGGCAAGACATAGTAAGGGAGAAAAGACTGTTGGAGTCAACGCAGTAGAGGGAAAGATAGAGGATGCTACAAAGTTTGAAGTGTACGAGCCTTTAGCGGTAAAGGAACAGGTACTCGCAGCCGCAACAGAAGCTGCAACAATGATATTGAGAATAGACGATATTATAGCCGCAAGTAGGATGAAGGAAACACCATCGAGAGGTAGGGGTGGAGAAGGCGGAGAAATGCCTCCGATGGAATAGAAACTTTCCTTCCCTTTATTTTATTTTTTAAAATGCTCTTATCTTTAGAAAATTTTTTAAGAAGGAGCTTATAGTCTCATAAGCATGGATTCACTTGAATACGATGCTGTGATTGTTGGAGCTGGAACAGCTGGATCACTTGCAGCCTTAGCTTTAGCTGAAAGGGGAGCTAAAGTTCTTTTAATCGACTCAAAAGCTAGGAAGTTGATTGGAAAGAAAGTTTGTGGAGACGCTTTAGGAGTACATCATATAAGGGAGGTTGGAATACCATATCCTCCAAAAGAGGCATATGATGGTATATTTGGTGCTGTAAGAGTGTATTCGCCGTCAAAAAAATATTCTGTGAAGGTTGAAGGTGAAGGTTTAGCTTTAAACAGGCATGCTTTCGGCCAATGGCTACTAAGTTTGGCACTAGATAAGGGTGTGGAACTTCGAGACAGCACTAGAGCTGAAACGTTAAAGTTTGAGGATAATAGAGCAAGAGAGTTAAAGGTAGTTGACCTAAAAGGTAATGTAACATGCTATGTTAGGGGGAAATATTTTATTGATGCCTCGGGATTCTATGGAATTTTAAGAAGACAGGTTCCAGAAACTTTTGGACTAGAGAAGGAAATATCTTGGAAGGACGTTTGTATAACATATAGGGAAATAAGAAGGGTGAATGGTGTTGAAGAACCTGATGTTGCAAGAATATTTTTAGACGAAAACATGGCTCCAGGAGGATACTGGTGGTATTTTCCAAAAGACACCAAGACAGTAAACTTTGGCGTAGGAGTTCAAGGTGGAAGAGGCATAAACCCCAAAAAAAATCTTTATGAAATATTAAGGAAACATGATATATTAAAGGATTCTGAAGTCATTGATGCCGGAGGAGGTATTGTTCCAACAAGAAGAAACCTTTACACTTTAGTAGCATATAATGTGCTTTTTGCAGGAGACGCGGCATGCACGGCTAACCCAATACATGGTGGAGGGATAGGGCCTTCAATGCTTTCAGGCAGACTATGTGGGGAAGCTGTAGCAGAAGCATTAGCTGACCCTGAAAATGAAGATGAAAGACTTTGGGAGGCGAATAAAAGGTATGCTAGCCTTTATGGGGCGAAGGCGGCATCATTGGACATATTCAGAATATTTTTACAAAATCTTACAAATGATGAAATAGAGTTTGGAATGAGTAGGCGGCTGGTTACAGATGATGATATCTCGGACATAGGATATGGTAGGGCGGACTTTGCAGTTAGAGAGAAGGCGTTAAAGATTATTAGGGGGATAACAAGGCCTACAATGCTCAAAAACTTGGCTGAAACAGCAAAGTATATGAAGATTGTGAAACAAGAGTATCTGAATTATCCAGACCATACAATGTTTCCACAGTGGGTTAGAAGGGTGGAAGACATATTTAGCGAGTACATTCAAAAGTTTATTGTAAAAAGTTAGGGAAGGGAGAGTTTAAGCCTACTCTCCTGGCAAGATAATGTCGTGAGGCTTAAGCTCCTCCATTCCAGAAAACGTTACAAGACCAAACCTAGCCTTATCCCAGAGGTCTCTAATATTTTTTGCACCAGCATAGCCTAATGAAGCCTTCAAACCTAGTGAGAATTCTTCGATCACAATTTGGGCGTCACCGCGATATGGAACATACCCTTCAACACCCTCAGCAATACCTTTAGCCATTGTAGCATAACGGTCAACTACAAAACGCTTTTGTCTCGCAGAAAGACTTCCCATACCACGCAAAGGCTTATAATATTTGCCTCCAATCTTGATAAGCTCTCCAGGAGATTCACTGCATCCAGCAAAGACCATTCCCATCATAACAGTTGAGGCGCCAGCGGCTAAAGCGAGCATCGCATCACCAGGACTTCTTACACCACCATCAGCTATAATTGGTATACTTAAGTTAAGTTCTTCAAGTGCGTCAGCAACCTCTGATACAGCAAAAAGTGTTGGAGCAGCGGCTTTGGTAACCAGTGATGTTATACATGTGGAGCCAGAACCTATTCCAACCCTAACAGCTTCAAACCTTTCAACAGTTTCAACTGAATCCTTTAATGCTTCACCAGTACCTATATTTCCAATAACAAATTCTGCTGAAACCTCCTTAACAAGCTTTCTAGCAGATTTTAGGACATTTGAATTGTGAAAGTGTGCAACATCACATACGAGTGCATCAACATGCCTGTCTAGAGCCTTAGCTCTTTCTAAATCGAATGGAGAAATTGCAGCAGCAACCCTCAACCTTCCCTCAGAATCTCTTGTAGCATGAACATACTTTTCCCTAGAATAGATGTCTTTTATTGTTATAAGCCCAAGAAGCCTACCACCTTCATCTACAACAGGAAGCTTTTCAATCCTATGGTCATGCATTATCTTCTTCGCTTCCTCAACAGTCACATTCGGTGGAGCGGTCACAACCTTTTTCGTCATAACATCTCTGACAACACAGTTTTGGTCAGCGAAGGCAACATCCCTTTTAGTAAGTATTCCAACAAGCCTTCCTCCTTCAACAACCGGAAGGCCTGAAATATTATATTTTCTCATAACAGAAATTGCTTCACTAACAGTTGAGCTAGGCTCGATAGTGTAAACGTCTTTGATTATAAAGGATTCAGCCCTCTTAACCCTCTTAACCTCCTCAACCTGCTCTTCAACAGTCATGTTACGGTGTATGACTCCGATGCCTCCGAGGCGGGCGATGGCTATAGCCATGTCACTGCCAGTAACAGTATCCATTGGACTAGAAACAAATGGCAGGGATACAGGAATGTTCTTTGTAAAATGTGAGCTTAAATCTATTTCTGAAGGTTCAACCTCAGACCTTCTAGGCAATATTATAAAATCCTTGAAGGTGAAAACGTTTGTTGCCTCAACCAATTTTTTATAAAACTTATTTGGCAAGGACACTATCCCCTTGCCACAATATTAGATATTAATGTGGTAATTAACTCTTTTGCTAAGACTTTTCAAGCATCTTTTCAAAAGTCCAAGTTATAAGATTCAATATTTCCTTAAGCCTACTTTTAGTCCTATAATTTTCTATAGAAATCTTTTTTATAACACCCTCAGAATCTTCTTCAACAGAAAATTTTAGAACTTCATCATCTTTTAGCATGCCACTCTTAACCTGAGCCCTATCAACTTCAACCATCTGCGGAAGCTTTTTACCCATCAAATATGATGTGAAAGGTGGAGTGGAACTCTTCAACTTTATAGATGAGGCTGGAACAACGATAACATTCTTTGACGAAATATATGCTGTAGCAATGATCCTGCCATCCTTAGCCTTCAAAGGCGTAACCTCCTCAGCCACAACCTCCTTAGCCTCCTCCTTCACTTCAGCAACTTGCTTGATTTCTTCAGCAGGCCTAAAACCCTTCTGTAGAAGGAAACTGTCTATAACCGCCAGAGTTTCACGCAATGCTTCAATCTCTCTTTCAAGAGACTTTATCCTCTCCTCAATCCAAAGTTTTGTTTCAGCAACCTTCTTAATTTCATCCTCACTCAAAGATTCTCACACACTATATGCTATACTATGTATATAACATTTTTTGTTCAAGCAAAAAACTCTTGACCAAAATACTTTTCCAACGCAATTAGAAGAAGAAAGGAAACTAATGTCGAAACCGTACGCTCATAAATCATAAAAGGAAAGCTCACTATAAGAAGACTAACATTCGTATTCAAAAGAAGAAGGGCTAACATTGTTCCAGTAGCCTGTTGAAAAAATGTAGATGAAAACGTGTTCAAAAGAAGCCTAAACCTTCCTCTAACAAGATAGTAGAGAAGAGAAGAGACAGAGGCAAAAACATGGGGTATCATGAACCACCAGACTTCATTATAGTATAATGTGATAAAGGCGGAAAATAGTAGAAGGTAGAGGGAAACAATATAAGATAACCGCCTACGATTTAAGCCTGACGCTAACGCTCCAGCCATTGGTATAATTGGTGTAAGAATACCGAAAAAAGAGGTTGGATTAAAAAAGAGGTAAGCTAGCGCACCAATAAGCATAGAAAAGGGACCGTATATTGGGCCAAGAAGATATCCTGCTACCGGAGGAATAATTAGGGACAGAGAAAAATAACCTTGTCCGCCAACTAAGGTTGTGCCTATAGGTATAAAGGAAAATATAACGTAAAGTGATGAAAATGCAATAGAATTAGAAAATTTTCTAACATCAATTGGCAGGCCCATATGAGTCCAAGGTTGAAAGGTAAAGTTATATAAGCTTAAGCACCTTTTATAAACATGCTTTTAAAATGGAGGAAATGGTGAAGATTCAACTTGTTTGAGCATAAATATGTTTATGGCATATATGTTAACTTAGAAAATTATACTAAAAAAGAGGAAATCCTTTCAGTAGATGGAAGATTAAAGAAAGTTCTAGAAAATGGTTTAAAGACGACAATCTATTATGCCCTAAATGATAAAGGTTACGCACTTTTCGAGAGCAAAATATGGTCAACTGATAAGAGCATGTATAGTATTCTTGGAAAGAGTCCCCTAAAGCATTTAATCAAACGAGGACACTCTTATGGCTTAAATTCATGGGTTCACGTTAACCCATTTAATGTTCCAATGAGAAATGTAGAAGATTTCATAAAATATCTTGCAAGAGACAAGGATAATGAAGTTTTAAAAGAATTTCGAGGTGGGCAAGTGGAGTATCTTCTTTCACCCGCACACGAGGAAATGGATGAAATAATTTTTAAAATAGTTTCAGAAATACTAGATGACTGTGAAGCAGATGGTGTAGTTTTAGAGAACATATTTACAGGAACAGATGGAAGATTAGAAGATTTTTCAGAGAAAGCGTACACAAGTTTCCTAAAATTTTTAGAGGAAAAGTATACAATATCAGCTATATCTTGGCCAAATGATGTACTCCAGGGTAAAAGATATCGTAAATATTACATAGAATGGGTGAACACTAGAATAATTGAGGTAATAGAATACTTGAGAAAATCTCTGAGAGAAAGATTCGGATACATACCTTTAGCAAACTTCACTCCAAAAATGTGTAAAGAAGTAAGTGAAAGCGAGCCATATATAGAGTATAGTGTTAGGGGAAAATTGTTCGATTACCTACTCCTAAACTTTGTTGATATAGAAGATTTAAAGGATATCAATATTTGTACCAGAAAGGTTTACAGCATTTTTAAAGAAACAGGAACTTTAGTAGTCGCCGTTGTAGGACACAATAAAAGAAATTCCTTAAGAGGATACTTTTGGGATGATGCGGTAAAGGAGGCTATGAGTGGAGGCTCTAATGGAATAATCTTATTCGACAGCAAAAGTGTCGATAGAGATAATGCATGGGAAAAACTGAGGACCATTATTCTGTAGAACCAAAGTTAAAGATTAACTTCTATTCAATGCCTAATATGCTAAGTTTTTAAATAGTATTGTGACAGACTTAGTTGAAGGTAAATGTCACTAAAATACTTTTTCGAACCCTCATCTATAGCCGTAGTCGGAGCATCCCCTCAAACAAATAAAGTGGGTGGAGTCATAGCACATACATTGATAACGAACATGCAGAGAGGGGTTTTAAAGGCAAAGGTTTTCCCAGTAAACCCAAAATATGATAACATTTTTGGAGAAAAATGCTATAAAAGTTTAAGTGAAATAAAGGATATTATCGACCTTATCGTTATAGCTATACCTGCACCAGCTGTACCAGAGGTTTTAAGGGAAGCAGGTGAAGTTGGAGTAAAATCTTGTATAATAATCTCTTCAGGCTTTAAGGAAGTTGGAAACGTTCAACTTCAAGATGAGGTTGCGGAAGTTGCTAGAAGATATGGTGTAAGAGTTATAGGCCCAAACTGTCTCGGAGTATTTGACCCATTTACTGGAGTTGACACACTATTTTTACCTGAATTTAAGCAGCTTTCAACTGGAAAAGAGGTTCTTGCGACACCAAGACCTCTGCCAGGCTCAATTGTACTTATAAGCCAAAGTGGTGCTTTAGGTGCAGCGGCACTTGACTATATGGCTGGAATAAATATGGGTCTAAGATGTTTTGTGAGCCTAGGAAATAGGGTTGATGTAGACGAGTCAGAGTTGCTAGAATATTTTATGGAGGATAGGATGACTAAAGTTATACTATTATATATTGAATCTGTGGCTGATGGAAGAAAGTTTCTTGAGGCAGCTAAAAAGACCAGCTTGAAGAAACCTATTATAGCGTTGAAAGTTGGAAGGTCTAAGGCTGGTGCAAGAGGGGCTGCATCGCATACAGGATCACTTGCAGGCCTTGACCAAATATATCAGGCAGCATTCGAGGAATGTGGGGTAATTAGGGCAAACACGTTAGAAGAGCTTTTTGATATGGGAAGAGCTTTCACATATCAGCCGCCAGCACTTGGTACAGGTGTTGCAGTGCTAACTAATGCAGGTGGACCAGGCATATTGGCCGCTGACGCATGCGAGGCATCAGGCCTAGAACTTGTTGAACTTTCAGAATCGACAAAAAAGGCTTTCGAGGAAGGTATAAGGCGTGGAATATTTCCTCCAATAATGTCTTACGCGAACCCAGTTGACCTATCAGCACAAGTGACAAGCGACGCATTTCATGAGGCACTTAAGATCCTATTGGAGGATCCTAAGGTGAATGGGATAATAGTTATAACCTTACATCATACACCTTTTGTAATGGATGATGTAGTGGGCAAGATAGCTGCTCCAGCTTATGAAAAACGTAAGCCAGTTATTGCTGTAGACATTGGTGCAACAGAAATGGCTCAAGAAATTAGGGCTAGGTTCGAAAAGTTTAGGGTTCCAGCATTTAATGCGCCAGAAAGGGCTGCTAGGGCAATGTATGCGCTAGCATACTATGGAAAGTTTTTAAAAGAAAATGGGCTAGTTGAAGCTGTGTAATCAAGTCTATGGCAAAAAGTTTAGACGAGTATGAGAAAATTGTAATGTTAAAGGATGGTTCAAAGGCCTTAATAAGGCCTGTTAGAGGAGAGGATGCAGAAGATTTACTGAAAATGTTTACAACACTTTCACCTGAAACAGTTTATAACAGGTTCTTTAAGCTTAGGAGACCCTTTACTATAGAAGAAGTTCAGAAGATGACCTCAATAAACTTTGATGAAGAGTTCGCTTTAGTAGCCTCTCCACTAGAGGCTTCAGAGTTAAAGATTATTGGAGACGCAAGATACTATGTTGAGGACAAGATTAGGGCTGAGGTCGCGATAGTTGTTCAAGACAGGTGGCAGTTTAAGGGGCTTGGTACAGCAATGCTCCAGCATTTAATAAACATTGGTAGAGAAAATAATATTAGAGAATTCTATATTTACGTTCTAAGCGACAACGCTGTTATGATTCATGTCGCTAAAAAGCTTGGATTCAGGCTAAAGTCTCAGTCCTATGGAATAAGCAGATTCGACCTAACATTCCAGTCATGACCTAAGAATAATTCTTGCATCAACAATTAGGAACCCTTTTTCGTAAACTATTATAGGATTCAAGTCCATTTGATCAATTTCTTGAACTTCGACACCAATTTTTGAGATTGTAGATATTAGTTCAGCTAAAGAGTTTATGTCAAGAGGCTTCGAGCCTCTGAAGCCTGCAAGGAGTGGATAACCTT
>JACIWG010000057.1 GCA_014361085.1 Nitrososphaeria archaeon | reverse complement strand
TCTATATTTTAACTCCTTAGATTTAAGTAGTATATATTTATCATCTAAACATAATGGTTGTCAGAAGTTTTTAATCGAACTTTGTAACCATTCTCCTAGTGCTTTGAAAGCTCTCCCCCTATGAGACCATAAATTTTTTTCTTCTAAATTCATTTGGGCAAATGTTTTTTCAATATTTCCTGGTATAAATATTGGGTCGAATCCGAATCCATGTCTTCCCATTTTTTTGTATGCTATTTTTCCAACTATTTCCCCCTTAAATATTTTTATTAATTTATCTTTTTTAAATCCTACAATTGACACGAATTTTGCTCCTCTTTCTTTTTCTCCCTCAAGCAGTTTTAATATTCCATCACATCCAATTTTCTTATATACATATGATGAATAAGGTCCCGGAAATCCATTAAGTTTTTCTATAAACAACCCTGAATCTTCAATAATAATCGGGATTATTCTTTTATTAACTTTTTTTAGTGCATATAATACAATTTCTTCTAAAACATCTGACTGTATTTCAACTTTTTTTACATCTATCTTTTCAATTACTATTCCAAAATTTGATAGTATACCTTGTGCCTCTTGGATCTTGTTAATGTTGTTCGTTGCAAAAAAAATCTTATTATCAAAGTGTAGCATATCTTCCCCTCCTCTCTATTTCTTTAACATTCTCTAATATCTTAGTGGACATGTTGTATGTTCTAGAATATCCAGAAATAACCTTTTCAAATATTTGTTCAAAATATTTTGGATGAGCACTTTTTATCACCTGTTTAAAAAGATGGATGTCAACTGCTTTATCCTCAACTCTTTGAGAGTAAAATGTCAATCCAAAATCTATAATATATACCATGCCATCATTATTCTTAATAATAAAATTTGAAGTGGTCGGATCACCATGTATTATATTATGCGAATGCATGATGCCCAATTCCCTACCAACTTCATAAAGAATTTTTCCCTCTCTAATATTATCATTTTCTATAACATCTTTTAATCTATCACCCTTAATATACTCCATTACGATTTCCCCTTTAAATGGATCTGAAAAGTAAATTACAGGCGTTAAAACACCGAATTTTTTCACCAAATTTATATAATATGTCTCCCTTATTGTTCTAATCTTTCTTATTTTAAGATCCAATTCTTCTCTCCAATATGGTTTACTTCTTCTAACCTTTCTAATAACTTCAATCCCATGCCATTTAGAAATGAATATGTTCGCTTCTGCACCAACCTTAATTAATCTCTCCATGTTATGTCCACCTCATCTATCCTCCAAGACTGTTTAACAAAACTCTCCTCTACATCTATAACATTATTAGACTTATATTGTAATAGTCCAACTAGCGCTATCTGTGCACCACAATCGCCGCTAAATTCACTTGGAATAACATGGAATGCAACATTATGAACTCTACAAAGGCTTTTTATCATCTCCTGTAGCCTACTATTAGCTGCTACTCCGCCAGTCAAAATAATTTCCTTCTTCTCAGAAAAAGCTAACAATCTCTCTGTAACTTCAGTTAACATAGCGAAAGCGGTTTCCTGAACAGAATAACAAACATCTTCTTTACTATAGCCCTTTTTAATCAGGTTTTTAGCATAAGTTAATAGACCAGAAAAAGAAACATTATTACCTTTTACACTATAAGGCATTTCTATGTATCTTTTGCCCCTACTCGCTAATTCCTCAATATATCTGCCAGCTGGTGAACCAAAGCCTAATTCTCTACCCAATTGATCAAAAAGTTGTCCCAAAGTTATATCCAATGTCTCCCCAAAAATTCTCCATCTTTTCATTAAATATGAAGAAACAAGTGTATGTCCACCTGAAACTAGAACAACCACCGGGTCCACTGTTTTCGCAAAAAAGTTTGCCAGTTCTATGTGTCCTATAGCATGATTTACAGCGGTTAAAGGTTTATTATAATATGCAGCTAACGTTCGAGCGATAACAGCTCCAACTTTAAGGCATGGTCCTAATCCAGGTCCGGCTGAAAACGCAATCACATCTACATCCTTCATGCAAACTCCACTTTTACTTAGAGCAGTATCCAAAACCTTTTTAGCCCTCCTAATATGATGTTGAGCTGCCTCATATGGGTGAATGCCCTCTCCAGGAGGAGGCACATAAACTTCCTTCACATTAGATAATATTCTATCTTCAGTTAAAATAGCAATAGAGAAAGTATGTGCCGTAGACTCTATTCCTAAACATAATAAATTATTTTTGTTCATCTTTCCTAACTACGATGTTAAACTTTATTTATGCTTTATTCATGGGTGAAAGTTAATGATAAAAGGATCGTTTCAAATCAATGTAGAAATGTCATTTTTTGTTCATGCAACTGAAGATAAGCAGAAATTGTTTGATAAAATTAAACTCATTTTTAATTTATCCTCTGAAACCTTTAAGGAGAATGTGTTTGAAGGGCATTATGGCAATCCTATAATAAAGTATACGATATACTTAAAAGGTTCGTTAGCAAAGCATGTTTTAAAATTGATTTTTAAGAATCTTGATCCTGTTGATAAAAATCTTCTTCTAGAAAGTATAGAAAAAAGGATAGACGAGCACAAAAACCTTTATTTGAGGGTGGAAAAATCAGGTCTTTTTAAGAATTTTTTTAAGCTAGATGGTTCAAATGTTATTCATTTTAAACTTTCGCCCAAGAATAAGAATGTTAAGAATGTAAAAGATTTCTATAAAAATTTTATAATGGAACTCGAGCAAGAGTAAGAAAGGTTTAAAAGAGACCGCCAAAATAACTTTTTTGGGGATGAAGTGTACCGCCGTCCCAGTCTGAGCTAATAAGCCTTGAAGAACCGATAACACTGACCTTCTAATTTAATAGAAAAAAATAAAAAGGTTTAAACGTAGCCATAATGACTACTATTTGGAAAGAAAGAGGTGAAGGGATATTTTCGGACCATCAGCTGGATATGATAGGGCATTAACAATCTTCTCACCTGACGGAAGATTGTATCAAGTAGAGTATGCATTAGAGACTGTGAGAAGGGGCACAATAGCATTGGGTTTGAAGGGTGTTGATGGTGTAGTGTTAGTTGTTGAAGAAAGAATTCGTAAGCTTCAATCTCCCAATTTATCACAAAAAATTTTCCAAATTGATGACCATATTGGTGCTGCTGCGGCAGGTTATGTTCCTGACGCAAGAGTTTTAGTGGATCGTGCTAGAATCTTTTCGCAGACCAATCGTCTACTCTATGATGAGGATGTTGACGTAGAATCGGTAGCAAAATATTTAGGTGACCTTACACAAGAATTTACACAATATGCAGGTGTTCGTCCATTTGGTGTTTCCCTTATAATTGCAGGAGTTGACAAAAAAGGCCCCTCTGTATTTTTGGTTGATCCAAGTGGAAGCTACCTGCAGTATGAAGCAGTATCTATAGGAGCTGGTTCAGAGCAAGTTACACAATTTTTAGAAAATAACTTTAATCCATCGATGACAGTTGATGAATTATGCGTACTTGGTGTTAAATCTGTATATTTAGTTAGTGAAGATAAAGTTGGCATTGGGCATATAAGAATGGCTGTCGTGGATACTAAAACAAGGAAACTCAAACGATATACAGAAAATGAAATATCAAAATTTGCAGAACTAGCGAAGGAAAAGTTTACTCAGTAGAAGGGAAAGTTCATGAGTAGTAAATTTACATGTGTTCGGTTGACAATTGACGGAGAGCGTTTTGAACTTCTAGTTCGTCCGGATCAAGCATTAAATTATAAAATGGGTAAACCTATAGAACTTTCACAAGTTATAGGCATAGAAGAAGTTTTTTCAGATGCAGCTAAAGGCATGCGTGTGTCTGAAGAGAAGCTTCAAAAAATTTTTCACACAAAGGACTTTTATAAGGTTGCAGAAATTATATTAAAAAAAGGTGAATTACAGTTAACATTAGAACAGAGGCGAAAACTTATAGATGAGAAGAAAAAGGCTATTATATCAATTTTGTCAAAAAATTTTGTCGACCCTAGAACGAATACTCCTCACCCTCCAACCAGATACGAACAAGCTTTAGAAGAAGCTCATGTTTCAATAGATCCATTTAAGTCTCCTGAAGAACAGTTGCAAACAGTAGTCGAAGCCCTACGTCCTATACTCCCACTTAAATCTCAGAATCTGGTACTAAAAGTAAAGATTCCTTCAAAATATTCTTCAAAATCAATTGGATTGCTTAAATCATTTGGTAAATTTTTAAAAGAGCAATGGCTTTCAGATGGAAGCTATACGGTAGAAATTGAGATTCCAGCTGGTTTACATCCATCTTTGGTTGAAAAGGTTGCTTCGTTAACGAAAGGTGAAGCAGAAATTTCAATAGTCGCAAGGAAGTGAAATGTATATGGTCCTAGTTAGAACAAGAGTATTGCCCGGCGACCTACTCCATGATTCATATACTGGTATAGCTCCCCCTAATACCTATAAATTAGGAAACAAACTTTTCTCTTTAAAAGTTGGTTTGGTTGAAATTGATGGTAAGGATGTTAAGTTAATTCCTCTCGCCGGCCCATATATTCCAAGAGTCAATGATTTTGTAATAGGCAAGATCATAGATTTTGATGCCTTTTCTTGGGATGTTGACATAAATTCTATTTATACTGCCCATCTTCCAGCACAAGATGTTTTTGGCAGAGAATTTTCTTCACAGACCCATTCTCTTACATCACAGTTTAAGGTTGGAGATATGCTTGCCGCTAAAATAATTGCATTCGACCGGACAAAGGATCCAGTCTTAACTGTTAGAGAACATGGGTTGGGGAAGATAGTTCATGGCGAACCCATAAAACTTTCACCTTCAAAGATACCAAGATTAATTGGAAAAAAGGGTTCTATGGCAAAAATTATAGAGACAAAGACAAAAACAAAGCTTATTATAGGCCAAAATGGGATCATTGTTGTCCAAGGCCCTTCTGAAGGAATAGTGCTGGCCGCTAGAGCGATCCATTTAATAGAGGAGAAAGCTCATATGCCTTCGTTAACGAATATGATCAATGAACTGTTAACAAAAGAGGTGTGAATAAAGTGGGAAAGTTGATTGATGAAAATGGTATAAGACTTGATGGAAGAAGATGGGATGAGTTAAGGCCTATAAGAATTGAAGTGGGTGTAATAAAAAATGCTGATGGTTCAGCATATATAGAATTTGGTAAAAATAAGATTATCGCAGCCGTATATGGTCCACGAGAAGCTCATCCAAAGCATATAGCTCTACCAGATCGAGCTATTGTGAGATGCCGATATCATATGGCTCCCTTTTCTACAGAGGAAAGAAAGCCCCCTCAACCTACAAGGCGAGAAATAGAAATTTCTCTTGTGTTAAGGAGAGCGATGGAAAGTGCTATCTTTCTGGAAGAATATCCTCGGTCAATAATTGATGTTTATGTTGAAGTTCTTCAATCTGATGGCGGTTCTAGATGTGCTAGCATCACAGCTGTATCGGCTGCACTTGCGGACAGTGGAATATCTATGCGTGATCTTATAGTAGGATGCGCTGTTGGAAAAATTGATGGACAAATAGTATTAGATTTGAGCGATTATGAAGATAAAGAAGGTGAAGGTGATATGCCAGTAGCCTACATGCCAAATCTTGACAAGATTGTTCTCCTACAATTTGACGGAATATTTACTGAAGAAGAATTCAAAAAGGCAATCGATTTGGCCATATTAGGAAATAAAAGGGTATATGAAATACTTAAGAAAGCTCTTATTGAAAAATATTTTGGAACGGTGGAGGAAAAATAATGTCTATTAAAAAGTCTCCCATCATAGAAAATTTAAGGAAAATGCAAATGATAGAACTACTGTCAAAAGAAAGGCGTTTAGATGGGCGTTCTCTTACAGATTTTCGTCCCATAAATATAAAAGTTGGCGTAATCCAAAAGTCAAATGGGTCTGCTGAAGTCTCTGTAGGAAATACAAAGGCAGTTGCTGGTGTAAAAATTGAGACAGGTACACCTTTTCCAGATACACCAGATCAAGGTCTTCTAGTTGTAAATGCAGAATTTCTTCCATTTTCCTCAGCATTAATTGAACCCGGCCCACCAGATGAAGATGCAATAGAAGTTTCAAGAGTTGTTGACCGTGGGATAAGGGAATCACAGATGATTGATCTTAAATCGCTGGTGATAGAACCAGGAAAACTAGTTTATTGTGTCTTCGTAGACATAAGCATATTAAACATGGATGGTAACATATTTGATGCCGCGTTCCTAGCAGCCGTTTCCGCGCTCTTAACAACAACCTTTGATAAAAAAATTGCAAAAGAAGATGGAAGTTTTGAAGTTCAAAAATGTAGACTACCAACACGCTGCATTCCAATTTCAATTACTTCTATAACTATAGGGGACGCTATACTTGTTGATCCCACTGAAGAAGAAGAGTCTGTACAAGATTCGAGATTAACATTAACCTTTAATGATCAAGGCTTCCTATGTGCAGGGCAAAAAGGCGGTTCTACCGGAATATCTAAGGAACAATTATTTAAAATAGTAGAAATTTCTAAGGCTAAGGCTGAGGAATTAAGATCATTAGTTAAAAAGGTGATAGAAAATGCCTAAGTCTGAAATCAATATGACAAAAGGTTTGGGTGCAAGATATGGTGCTACAGTGAGGAAACGTGCATCAAAAGTGTTAGTCCAATTAAGGCAAAAAAGGATTTGCCCCTCCTGTGGTTCAAAAAGATTCAAGAGAAAGGCTGTAGGAATATGGTATTGCAAAAAATGCAATTATACAGTAGCCGGTGGCGCATTTGATGTATGATTTAGGTGAACTCTATGAGTGAAGAAATTCCCGCATGGCTTAGAGAACGTTTGGCAAGATTTGAAGAAATGCAAAGAAGTCTTCAGGCTGTTCAAATACAGAAAAGGCAGATTGATCTAGAAAATTCAGAAATAGAACGAGCATTGGATGAATTAAAGAAGACTTCACCAGAAGATGCTATTTATAAGTTCTCTGGCCAAATTTTAATAAAGGTTAACAAAGATGAACTTGTAAAAGAATTAGAAGAAAAACTTGAATTAAATAAAACCAGAATTTCAATTTTGGCAAAGCAGGAGGAAAAACTTAAGCAGTCTCTTACAGAACTTCAGAGTAAAATAAGTAGTGCACTTTCAGGTCAACCTGGAGCACTTAGAGAAAGTTAAATGCTTTCCTTAAACCTGCAAGAAGTATTTAATGGAAATAAAATATGCATTATAACTCACAGGCTAGCTGACGTTGATGCACTATGTTCCTCATATGTGTTAGGTATTTACTTTAAAGAAAGGAATGTATCAGAAATAAATTTAATCTTCCCTGAAGGTTTAGATTCAGCGGCTGAAACTTTAAGGAAAGTTTATTCCATTGAACCATCTGATCTTAAAGAATTTAATTCAATTGACCTAATAATTGTAGTTGATACTGGTTCTCCAAAATTGCTAGGAAATTACTATCAACTTATAGAGCATGCATCTTGTAAAAAAGTATTAATTGATCATCATCCCTTAACTGATGAAAGTAAGCATTTCTACAACTACTTCTATGTTGATCCTGAATCGTCCTCAACTTGTGAAATAGTTTTATCCCTTCTATTAAATTTGGATTTTTCTTTAACACCAACAGTATCTAACCTTTTACTCCTTGGAATTTTATTTGACACAAAACACCTTATATTAGCCAATGAAAGAACAATAAAAAATGTTTCATTATTAATTGATAAGGGTGCAAAACTAAAATGGGGTGAGGCACTTTTATCCCAAAAAAGAGACAGATCTGAGGTGATTGCAAAACTAAAATCACTCTCTCGAATAAATTTATATGGATTTAATGATTCCCTTGTCGCAATAGTAAAAATAGGATCTTTTCAAGCTTCTGTAGCAAAATTTCTAGTTGATGCTGGATGTGATATTGTGCTAGCATATAGTTTTGATGAAATAGTAAAAGGCAGCTTAAGGTGTTCAGATACTATATGTAAAAAATGTGATTTTTCATTGAATATTCTTGCTGAAAACTTGGCAAAAAAATTTAACGGTATCGGTGGTGGTCACAAGTGTGCGGCATCCTTTAATCTTAACTGTGACAATGAACAACTTTTTATTTCAACATTCCTATCTTTACTAGAGACCGCCTTCTCAACCAAAATGAACAAAATTCTCTTAAAATGAATCCTTTTATATTATACTTTTGTCGCATATGTAAGCGTTGACAGAAATAATAAGGTTCATAAATCTGAGTTTCTCCTACTCTGGATCTAGCACATTTATTCTAAAAAATATAAACCTTACAATTAAAGAAGGCGATTTTGTTCTTTTAGTTGGCCCAAGCGGTTGCGGGAAATCAACGCTTCTAAGATGCATTAATGGATTAATCCCTCATCTTTATACTGGCACTTACATAGGTGATGTAATTGTTGATGGTGAATCAGTTAAAAATAAAAGTGTAAGTGAATTAGCAACTAAAGTAGGTTTCGTTTTCCAAAATCCTGAAAACCAGATTTTCATGTTTTCTGTAGAAAAGGATATCGTTTTTGGTCTAGAAAATATTGGGCTTGAAATGGAAGAAATAGATAATAGGCTTAAATGGGTTTTAAAGGCCCTAAATATAGAACACCTGAGATATAGGCCTCCATATGAATTATCTGATGGCCAAAAACAGAGAGTTGCAATAGCTGGGGTACTGGCGATGAAGCCAAAAATTTTGATTTTAGATGAACCAACTTCTTTACTTGACCCTCGGACTGCTCTAGAATTTATATTATTGTTAAAGGAATTAAATAAAAAGTTTGGGTTAACAATTATTGTAGTTGAACATCGGATAGACCTTTTAACGGATGCAGCAAATAAGATGGTAGTTTTAGACAAGGGTGAAATTGTCTTTGATGGGCCATTAAATGAGGTTATAAGAAGTAAAAATCTAAATCTCTATGGTGTTAGCGTTCCCCCAATTATAGGATTGCAAAATTATCTAAGAGAAGACGGTCTAACTTTTAATGAATTTT
>JACIWG010000056.1 GCA_014361085.1 Nitrososphaeria archaeon | reverse complement strand
ATGGTATTTCGTTAAATAGTATTATGGCTAATACTGTTGAACCTAATGCTTCACCATATACTGTCGCGCTTACAGTTGATGCTTTCAAATATTTTAGGCTATAATTGTATGAATTGTGTCCGAGACAGGATGGGCCTACTGCAAGTAGAAGGAATATTATGTAATCGTTTAATGTGTAACCGAAAAATGGTACACTGAATACTATCATGTAAAATAGTAAAAATGCCGCTGAAAAACTGTACACGTAGGTTACATATGGTAAAAATTCTATTTTTGGACGCATTTTTCTTCCAACAAAAAAGTAGAATCCTGCTAAAACTCCTCCAGCTAGAGCAAGTATGTCACCATACAAGTTGCCTTCTAAATTTAGGTCTGAGCAAAAAATCAGTACTGTTCCAAAAAAGCATAATAGTATTCCGAGGACATGATTTCTTCCAGCCTTCTCTTTTAATAGAATGTAAGCGAATATGGTTGCAAAAAAGGGTGAAGTATCAACTAAAACAACGCTTGCTGCTACCGTCGTATACTTTAGTGAAGAAATCCATAGTGCAAAATGTGTTGCTAGAACAAATCCGTTCAATACTAGATACATGAAATCTTTATTATCAAGTTTTAATGGTTTCACTTTATTGCCTAAACTTATTATTCCCATTATTATTGCTGCAAAAAATAGTCTGTAGAAGGCTATCGCTATCGCTGGTGCACTACTAAATTTTATTAAAATTGCTCCAAAGGCGAAGCTCAATACGCCAATAAACAGGAACAGTTTTGGGTTTATTGGTGGAATGGAAGATTTTAAGTTCAACACTTAAGCTGCTAAACTTGGCACTAAAATATCTTTTCAAGTCAAAAATATAATCAAATTAGTGAACTACAATTTCTATTTCTTTCTCCCATCTTTCCTCAGCCCATTGAGCGTAGGGAAAACAGACCCATACCCTATAATTTCCAGCTATATTAAAAATGTACTCATATTCTGAAGACTTTTCTTCACCGCCTTTCAGAACCCTTTCTTCTACAACTTGAATGCATGGTCTACCCATTGGAACATCCTTCGGATAAATTTCGATTTCCTTTCCATCTGGAAAATATATTGTGACTTTAAAGTCTGGATGGCAGGGTGTTGGTGAACTATATCTAAAATCTTCACTACCAACATTTTTTGCGACAACTTTAAAGACAACCTTTTCACCAACCTTATACTCGTATTTGTCAATTAATACAGTTAAAATAATTTCTTGTTTGGGTGGTCTAACGATCATATCGTTTATTTTGTAAATAATCTGGGTTACAGCATAAAGTTCCGGCATAATCTCGCTGGTGTCAGTCCACTCAAATGATACTTCCTTATCCTTTAAACTTATGGTAAGTTTGTATGTGAAGAAGTCGGCTGAACCTGGTTTTGGTTCAAGCTTAAATCCTTTCGGATAAGCTTCAACCAAACTTTTTAGGCGCTCAAAAAATTCTTTGCTCACATTTTCAGGAACTTGAATGCTTTTCTCAAAATTTGTTCTAAAATTTCTATAGAATACGCTTCCATTACCATAATAGTTTACTTCAATCTGCATTCCAGCAATTCCGCCTGAAATGTTCAATTTTGCAACATACTCCCCTATACTTGGTTGAAAACTATCCCTTTTCATTATAGAGAAAATTTGTACCATAGTAAGCGATAATATGAATAGTACCAAAATAGTGATACGTTCCTTGCTCATAACTTTTATCACACCCAATTATACTAGATTTAAGTTTATAATTCTACAACTTAGAACATATAAGTCTATACCTTTATCGTTGCAGAATTAAAGTTTTTCAAGATTAATATGTCTTAACCTTATCTTCCATTTTTGCTGCATCAACCATGTTCCTAAGCTTCTTCCACACTACTTTCCAATCTCTTCTTGTTCTAAGTCCACAGTCAGGGTTAGCCATAATCTTTGAAGGGTCTCCCACAATCTTAGACGCGTAATCTAGCCTATCCCTGATTAGATATGGTGATTCTATTAGTGTCTTATTTTCTACGCTTGCAAAATTTTTTGATTCTCCATCATAGTCTAGCACATGTAAAACTCCTAATCCAAAGTTTCCATTATAACCATTTTCTATGAAAAGCTTTAACTCACTGTAACCTACCCTATTTTCATCATCTTTTCCCAAGTTTAATGTGTCCCTGTTAGCGAACTCTAGTGCAAGCTGGTAACAGTTCTCTAGCATTGGAACATATTTTGATAGTATATTGTAGTCGCTGTAACAGTTGTGTAGGCTGAACCTTATATGAAATCCTTTTGTCAGCTCATTAAAGCATTCAACAAACAAGAGCATTTCTTCCCTGTCCGGGTGTGTTGTTGCAGCCGGTTCATCAACTTGTATCCATTCAGCACCATTTTCTATAAGCTCCCTAACCTCCTTTCTGAAAACATTTTCTACCAACGAAAGTGCAAGCTTTTCTCTCGCCCTCTTTTTAGCTTCCTTTATTGATGCAGCCTTTTTAAGTAATCTTATATAATAGTATTGGTTTAATGACCAGTCTGCAAGAGTGTAAGGCCCAATTATTGGAACCTTCAGCTTTTTTCTTGAAACATTCTTTGCTATTTTAAACTCTTCCAAATATATTGGCTTTTTCCTATAAACTTCATCTACTACGCTTGCAATATTATAGTACCTGTTGTCTAAAGATTGGACTTCACCCAAAAATTTGAAACCTCCTATTCTCGAAATAGCGTGCTCGTACATTTCTTTCCTTAAAACTTCCCCCGTATATATTACATCTAATCCTATTTTTTCAAAAAATCTTATCACAAAAGTTACCGCCCACCTTATTATCCCATCATGGTCTTCATTCTGTTTAAGGAGTTCTATAAGGCTCCTATAGTTTTCTATTTCCAGAAACTCTCCCCAAAATACTATTTCCTCAAAGTCCTTTTCTGAAACAGGCACTTTTTTAATATAGTTCGTGAACCATTTTGGTTTCGGTATACTGCCTATTTCCTGTGTAAGATACACTCTAGTTCACCAACATTTCCTTAATCTTTTTTAATGCTAAAATTTTCTTGTCCGCTATATTCCTAGGAAGGTATCTTAAATCTGTGTTCGGGCAGAATATCAATTCCTTGTTCTCTATCTCCTTAAGGTTTCCAAGGTAAAGGTTGATTGTTTTAGGTGTTTCTATTATTGGATTTTGCGAGTCAAGTATTCCTAGCATGATATTCGTTTTTTCCATTTTTTTTAGAATATGGTATGATGTTTCTATCATGTCCACTCCAATCCAGCATTTTAGCTCAGATAATAGTTCGATAACATTTTCTATACTACCAAAATATGTGTGTATAATGTAATTTTTTGGGTTTTCAGAATATATTCTACTGTATACGTCTTTAAGTTGTGGAAAGAGTTTATTGTCTGGAAAATATTTTTTATAAACTAGGCAGGGTTCATGTAAAAGTATAATCAGTTCACTATATTCTTCTAAGCTCCTGATAATATCCTTAATGGCCTTTGAAAATGTATTTAATCCCTCAGATAGTTTTGTTTTTGAAAGTATTGTGCAAGTGTATGGTCCAGGTAATATTACTATTTTCTTTTTTTCTTCCGGTAATAGGTTGAAGTTAAAAAACTTTCTAATACATTCACGTTTAACACTCAAATTTTCTACTACAATAGGCTGCCTGTAGAAGGTGTTTGTTTCAAACCACCTAAAATATGGTCCACACTTTATTCCATCAACGCATTCTATTAATGGTCTTAGCAGGTCATGCCAGTTCAGCATTCCGTCAGAAAATATTTCTATTTCAGCCTTCTCCTGCAACTTGACAAAGTTTTTTACATCATTCACAAAAATTTTTTCAAGTTCACTGTAATCCAATTCGCCCTTCCTAAACCTTCTAGTAGCCTCAATAAGTTTTCTAGACCTTGAATGTATTCCTGAAACTGTTAACATTATATTCATCTAACCATCAAAAGAAGAATGTTCCCAACATTCTGTATTTTACATGCAATTTTAGATTTCAATAATATCCACCCTCTTTTCCTCCATTTTAACTATTGCAAACGTTGACCTACCACTTAGGTACCCACATAATTCTCCAGGGTTTACAAGCAGTGTATTATTGTATCTTTTGTTGACTGTCTTATGCCAGTGCCCATAAACTACAAGATCGTATCTTGAGGATGATGCTAACGATTCAATTATATCCTCGTCTTCACCATGTAATAGCGCTATCTTGTATCCTTCAACTTCAATTACCCCCTTAGGCCATACAAGTTTACAGTTTTTAGAAGATGTTATAATTTCCTTAAGCAATATTTTTTCTCCATCATTGTTTCCGAAAGTAAAATATGTTGGCGTATCTATTTTTGTAAAAAGTTTTGCTGAGAAGGGGCTTATAATGTCTCCAGCATGTAATATGATATCAACTTTTTCTTTTCCTAGAATTGGCAAGGCTCTCTCTATCTTCTCAAGCCTATCATGTGAGTCACTTAACACGCCTACTTTCATAGCATCATCTCCTATGTTGTGAAACTTATTTTAGCATTATTAATATATTTTCTAAAACCTTCAATCCCTCTTGAAACTCTTTTTCACCCTTTTCTGTCAGCTCATAATATTTTCTATAGTTTCCAGACCTTTTAATAAATCCCCCCTTCTCCAGTCTATAAAGTACTGAGTATACGGTTATGATATCGGTTTTTATATTAAATTTTTCTTTTATCATCTTATGTATTTCCCTACTGTACATTGGCTTTTCTTTTACAAGTTTTATGATATAAAGCCATAGATTGTTTAACGTTATAGAGTACTTGAGCCTTTCAAGAGGTTTTCCCATACTCTTGTCTTTTTGCCTAAAATATTTAAACAATTCCAAAATATTTATATCCATAAACATTTATGGCTATAAACATGTCAAAGTTAAGAGTAGCCATTGTTGGTGTAGGCAATACTGCTTCAGCCATAGTTCAAGCACCATACTATTTTAAGGGAAAGGATTCAGACAATAGTCTTGGAGGATACAAAATTTCTGACATAGAATATGTTGCAGCATTCGACGTTAACAGTAGGAAGGTTGGGAAAGACCTTTCGCAGGCAATATTCGCTGAACCGAACATTACACCAAAGTTTGCTGAAATTGAAAATTTGGGTGTCAAGGTTTCTGGAGGCCCAATTTTGGATGGTGTTGCAGAACACATGTTTGACATTGTTAAGCCTATAGACAGAAAATGCAGTGTACAAGAAATTGCTGACGAAATAAGAGACGCTGGTGCCGAAATTCTAGTTAACCTTCTTCCTGTAGGAAGCGAGAATGCGACAAAATTTTATGCTGAAGCCGCATTAAAGGCAGGTGTCGCTTTCGTGAACACGATTCCAGTTTTTATTGCAAGCGATAAAGTTTGGGATGAAAGGTTTCGTCTTCAGAGGCTTCCGTTGTTGGGTGACGATATAAAAGGCCAGGTTGGTGCAACCATTTTACATAGAACTTTAACCAGACTTTTCAGGCTAAGAAATGTTAAGGTTATAGAAACATATCAGTTGAATGTTGGCGGAAACGCTGACTTCCTAAACTTGATGGACGAGGATAGGCTTGTTAGTAAGAGGAAAAGCAAGACTGAAGCTGTTACATCCATGCTGCCGTACAATATTGGAGTTAGAATTGGGCCAAGCGACTATATTCCGTTCCTGGGCAACACTAAAGTTGCATACATATACTTTAAAGGTGAAAGTTTTGCAGGCTTTCCTGTAACCTTAGACGTTAAACTTGTAGTTGATGATAAGTCGATGTTCGCATACAGTGCTCTTGATGCCATAAGGCTTGCTAAAATTGCATTAGATAGGGGTGAAGGTGGTGCAATCAAAGAAGCTTCAGCATTCTACTTCAAGCATCCACCAGTTCAAGCTGAAAGCGATGAGGAGGCTGCTGAGTGGGTGAAGAACTGGCTCTCCAAAAAATAATTATTTTAAAAATTTTGTTAAAACTTTTTAATTAAAGTATTGGGAACCATTGTTTGTGAAAGTGCCTAAAACTGTGATAGGAAGCTTTCCAGTAAAAAACAAGCCTCTAGAGGATGCGATCAAAGAGGTTGTTGAAACACAGCTAAGATATGATATTAACATTGTCTCTGACGGTGAGCAGAGGGCTGACATGATAAACTATTTTGGAGACCTTCCAGGCGTTGGAAGGGGTCCTAGGGGTCCATTTGTTCAGTCAAAAATTTCACCCTATAATAGGCCAGAAAATTTCATAAAATTTTATGACCTTGAAATTGTAAAAAGATATCTGGTTGAAAGAGGTAAAGGTGATGTGGATGTAAAAATTACTATAACGGGTCCAATAACCCTCGCCTTTTACACTTCACTAAATGGTCTAAAATATTATAGTAGCCTAAGGGACGTCAACCTATACAATGATTTTGCAGAAGCTTTAGCTCCAATAGTTTTTGAAGCATATAGGAGAAGATACTATATTCAGGTAGATGAACCAGCATTATCGGCAAAAGTTATTGACTCTAAATTGGGCGTGTCTATAGTAAACAAGCTATTCAGTAGTCTACCGGACTACTATAAAAATGAGAGGACTTCAGTTCATGTATGCGGTCAATTGAATCCCAAAATATTTAGAGACCTACTTGACCTTGACGTGCATGTAATAAGCTTAGCCTTTAGTGCACCAAATGTTCAAAAAAATGTTGAACTATTAAACAAGCAGCTTTTGCATGAAAGTGGTAAAGGACTTGGTGTTGGATGCATTAATGTTCAAGCAAAGAGTTTAGAGGATGTAGAGAGTGTTGAGACTGTAGCAAATAGGTTTATTCGTATAAGGGAAATTGTTGGAGAAGAACATATTATAGTAGTACATCCAGATTGTGGTCTCAGACCATTAAGTGAGCAAGTTGCAGAAGCTATACTGGACAGGATGAACAAAGCTATGGCAATACTGGATTATTAGAGAACATATTTTCAAAAATGAGGGTGCTTAAGAAATAATATTCTCTCATAAAAATTGTATAAATATACCCTAAGCTAATATTCTTTCTCTATTTCTCCCTTAACTTGTCCTATTACAATCGACTACCAAGCTTCTGTCAAAGTTTCAGTACTTCTCACACCATCTAATGAATGAATCTTATCGACAATCTTCAAAATTTCTTCATACTCCTTTGCCTCGACTAGAACAACTATGTCTGCCCTACCGTATGCTAAGAAAGCCTTCTTTACGCCATTTATGCTACTAACTTCTTCCAGAATCTTTTTACCTTTCACGGGTACTGCCTTAACTAGAATGCATGCCTTCGTCATTATATTTCAACCTCCACTAGTGTTTCTGTAAAAACGACACCCGCCATATTACTGATTTTCATTACAACATCACCTAATTCTCTTGTATTAGAGACGGAAACGTGTGCTATTGCGTCAAATCTTCCCAGAACTGGGTAGGCGTCCTTTACACCTTTTAACTGTTTTATCTTCTGAACAACTTCCACAAACTTTCCACGCTCACTTCTAATTAGAACGCATGCTTCAACCATATATTACCGTTCTCCTATTCAGGGAAACTAGTATATAAACAATTTCTAAAATTATTTCAAAAATTTTTTAAAACAAATATAATATTTATATGCACGCTTTTCGACGTCATTATCATGACTCCTGAAAAATTAAGAGAATATTTTATGAAAGGTGTTGTGCACATAGTTCAATTGACTCCCTTCAAAGAGAATGAGGATGTCGACTATGAAGCCTTAAAGGAGAACACAAGTTTTCTTGTTGAGAAAAGGAGTTATGGCCCAATGGTCTTAACTCCTGTTGGAAGCACTGGTGAAAAGTATGCTTTAACTGACGAAGAATGGAAGAAGGTTGTTAAAACAGTTGTTGATACAGCAAATGGAAAGATTCCTGTAGTTCCAGGTGCATCACATTCTGGTACAAGGGTTGCTATTGAGAGAGCAAAATACGCTCAGGATGTTGGTGCTGACGGTGTAATGGTTGTACTACCATACTATCATGTACCGGAAGAAGAAGGACTATACCTACACTATAAGAAGATATGCGATGCAATAAAGATTGGTGTTGTACCATACAATAATCCAGATGTATCAAAAATATACATGAAGCCGCATGTACTAAAAAGGTTGGTTGAAAATACAAACAATATTGTTGCAGTAAAAGAGAACACACCATATATTCCAACATTATATGAGCAGATCAAAACCGTAGGCGACAAAGTCCCAATCCTTCAGGGTAGAGGAGACTGGTGGTTTGCGGCAACAGCATTCCTGGGTGTAAGAGGATTTATTTCAGGCTACGCAAACTTTATGCCAGAATTTTCAATAGACCTACTTAAAGCAGGGTTAAATGGAGACTATGGGAAACTCAAGATTTTAATGGAAAAACTTTATCCATTAGAAGAGTTTATAGGAAAATTGTCTAAAAAATATGGTCCCTCGACTTCAATACTGCCATACCCCTATGTAGGCTCATACATGATGTTTGGTGTAATGAAGGCTGCAATGGACATTCTTGGATTGAAAGGAGGGCATATGAGACTACCTCTAATGGATATAAATAGAGATGATAGGAGGGAACTCGAAAAAATATTGTTTGAAAAGCTGGAGCTTAAGAAAATTAAATGACAACTCAAAGAACTGTTTAGAAATAACTTTACCCTCTATCTCCATTTTTCCTATAAACTTTTTACAAATATATAGACTATTTAATTTCAATATCCTTTAAAACTTTTCCAATCATTTTTACCTTCACTATGTCCCCGTCAGGTGGCATCATGTCCGAAATTCCTGCAATAAGGTTTGGCTTAAATGTTTCAACAAGCTTCCAAACAAATTCCTCTAATTCCATGTATGATGTTGTATGAAGAAAGTGTGTCGCCGGAATCCCGTCAACTAATATCATTTCACCCATATTCTGTTTAAGATATTCTAGGCTAACGTTTCCTTGAGGTTCTGGCGGAACACATTCTAATCCATCTAAACCAGTTTCTTTAGCAAAATGTATTAGATGCTTTACTTTACCATCCCAATGTGATGTACAATATTTTCCAATCTGATGCAATTCTTTAGTCCTCTTCTGATAATATGGTAGCATGTACCTTTGAAATAATGTTGGTGAAAGTAGTCCTTCATCAATGTTGTCTGTAAAGTTTATGATCTTGAAAGGTGTTCTCTTTAAGAGATTAAAAAGTTTGTCATCGTTTTCGTCGAAAACCT
>JACIWG010000055.1 GCA_014361085.1 Nitrososphaeria archaeon | reverse complement strand
CAAGTTCCCTAACCAGCCTCTCCACCCTCTCATCTATAATGTTAGGGTATGAGAGGAGTATCTTGTAAGGTTCCATTTTCAGCTCTTCAACTGAAATACTTTTTTTCTCCTGGTTCAAGTAGCTCCATCACTCCACTCCATACTTCATCTCTTTTTACCTCTAATATTTCTTTTCCAGCATAAACTTTCCCTTTCTTTAAAGCTTCCACAATCTTTCTTGAAGCTCCATATTTTATGGGATCTTTTAGCATTTCTTCAAGCAATCTTTTGGCTGTGCTGATAGCCCTTCTTTTGAGTGCACATATTTTTCCATCATCGTTAACCCATAGAATGTATGAGTTGCCCACGTTTTTTGCAACAAATTTTTCGAAGTTTTCTTCATCAAAGACGCTTGGTCCTATTCTGCACTCGTATTCTGAAACCTGTTTTGTCTCAAACAGGAATAGGTATGCACTATAGCTTCTTTCGTCGCTTACTGCAACTGTTCTAGCAATCCTAAAATTGTTTTCGTTAAATTGTTTTTTGAAATGATTTAGTGTTTTATAAAGCATTCCCCAAAGTATGTCTGCACTCATCTTTTCATGCTCGAACAATAAAATTATTACATTTTCTAGCAAAATTTTGTCTTCTAAATTTTTGGTTTCAAATGCTTTACTGGCTAATGTAAAGTATTCTTTTGAAGGTTTTCTCATGAAACTTCTGCATGCTAGCACGAATTTTGCAAGACTTTTTATTGTAAGTGCTTTTCCAAGGTTCCTGTTATAGTCAACTGGGTCCGTTATTATAATCTTATCTCCTTTAAATTTTTCCTTAACCTCATTAACTCTATCACTGTCTGTTATTATTAAGGGAAGTTTCCATGTTGAAGCGTTTAATACCAGATTTTTGAAGCTACCATATCTGTAGATTAGTGTTTCACACATGTATCCGCTGAATCCTCCAACCTTGATTTCGGCACCATATATTCCTTGGCTTTTTAGAAACTTTTTAAGCAATCTTACATCCAATGTCTGTTCTCTTGAAATGTTTTCTTTTACAAACTTTAGATGGTACGGTGAACGGTCCGCTGCCGTCATCCAGTTTCCAATCTCAACCCTATAGCATGGTACAACGTTTACTCTAACATCGTCAACATACGTTTCTGTGTAAGGGTGTTCAGCATATCTTATAATCAGATTCTCTCTACCAAACGCTTGGCATGAGATTCTATAGCTGTCTTCTTCCAACTCTTTTCTTGTAACATACGTTGGATACCTCAGGAATATGTCTATGTCTGCCTCAAGAGGTAGCCAAGTGTTTCTAGCGTAAGATCCTCCTAAAATTATCTCCGGCTCAAATTTACTTGATTCTAGCGCATTCCTAATCTTTTCTAAAACACGCTTAGCTATAACATCAACCTTCTCTATCTCACTAGATGAAGGTGTTACTAGCTCAGCTACCTCCCCTACCACTCTATCAATTATATCCATGCTATAATTTGCTGTGGGCATATAGGTCATAATATGTCGGTCCATCCTTTGTTAGAACACTCTTCTTAACCTTTATCTTTGAAAATGTTTCTTCACCAAACTCTGTCCCCTCATACTTTTTGATTACTGAGGCAAGCTCCTGCTTATGTAATCCACTTTTTATTCTCATAATCGTCATATGTGGCTCAAACTTTCTTTCTCTTGGAAAACCTTTTTTCTCTAGCTCCCTTTCAATATCCTCCCAAAGTCTTATCATAGCCTTTTCTGCGTTCTCGTCCACTCCAACCCATACAACGTTTATGTGGGTGAGAGATGGGAACGCGCCTAAGCCGATAAACTTGACCTTTATAGGCTCAAATTTTACTCTAGAAACGCTTTCAATAACCTTCTGGACTCTTGACTCCTCAATTTCTCCTAAAAATTTTATTGTAAAATGTAGGTTTTCCGGCTCAACTGGCTTAGCTTCAACCCCTAATCTTAAGATCTCCTTTTGAACCTCTAGAATCCTTTCTTTTGTAGGCCCATCTTCTAGGTCCAAAGCAATAAAGGTTCTTATCATGCTCATGTCGTTTGTGTAAAGGATTTGCCTGTTGATAAAGATTACAGAAAAACTTTAAAAAATATAATATGCTTTTTGTTAAAGGTTAATGTGCTCAAACTTTGAATCCTCAACTTATACTATGTTTGACAGGAATGCCTGGTTCAGGTAAAACTACTGTTGCAAAGGCTATTGAGCGGATGGGTTTCTATTACATAAGTTTAGGTGATGTTGTTCGAGAGGAGACAATGTCAAGGGGTCTTGAAGTAAACGATAGAAATTGTGGTATTGTGATGAAGGATTTACGTGAAAAGTTTGGTCCACAAGCTGTGGCACAGCTTTCTCTAAAAAATTTTCCAAGAGACAAGCGTCTGATTGTCGTTGACGGTATAAGAAGTGTTCACGAGGTTCAAGTTTACCGGAGTATTGGAAAAACTAGGCTTCTTGCCATACACGCTTCTCCTGAAAGGCGTTACCATTTTCTTGTATCAAGGGGGAGAAAGGACGCTCCTATTTCTAGAGAAGATTTTGATTTAAGAGATAGGAGGGAGCTTGAAGTAGGTTTAGGTGATGCTATAGCATTATCTGATGAAATAATTTCAAACAATTCAACATTGGATGCGCTAATTAAGAAGGTTAAGGTTCAGATTAGTCTTTGGCTTAAAGAGGATGTTTGAAATGAGGCGAATACCTTCTCTTGATACAAGTGTTAAGGTGAAAGTTTATGCTACTGTTGAACCTTCTGAGGACCCTAAAAAGGTTGAGCTTGCTATAAAGAATGTTGTAGGCCATGTTGAACCAAAGAATATTATGGTTGAAGAAGATTTCATACTATACGAGTTCGATGACGAGAAGGCCTTGTACTTTATCTACAGCAAGATTAGGGATAGGCAGGTTGTTTCAGCAGTAAAGAGGCTTCTTCTATCGAATAAGGTTGGCTCGTCAACAAAACTTATGCTGAATAGGCAGGTTGCATACATTGGCAATATCGTCGTCTGCGAGGAGGAGGGTGAATCTCCACTCGGCCCAATTTTTGTTGAAATAGAAAGTCCAGACATTGATAATGTTATAGAATGGCTTGCTGGTGAAGTCTTCTAAAATTGTAAAAAGGTAGGATTGGATGAACATTATCTCGCTTTCCATACTCTATCTTTGGCCTAAACCATTCAATTATGTTTTAAAAGAAATTTCTAATAAAATAGATTGTGAGAACGCTCCAGACGCTTGGGATATACTGGATGAGGGTGCATATTCTCTTGCAAAAAAATACAATCTTATACAATATAGGCGGTTAAAAGAGTCTGGTGTAAATTTTACAGTGCACGCTCCATTTCTAGTAACAGACTATCTTAATCCAAACTATACAACTAGAAGAAAATCTATTAGTCGACTTAAGTCTTCTATCGAAAATGCTGCACAACTTTCTCCATTAGCCTACGTTTTTCATCCCACCACTGTTCCTAAGGGCTATTCTAGGGACACTCTTAAGGTTGAACACTATCATTTCCTAGAAGAAATTATGGACTTCTCTAGGTCTTTAGGGTTGACTGTTTTCTTAGAAAATCATGTTCCTGGCATGGGGCACATGTTCACTGACCCGGAAGAATTTATTGAATTTTATAAAAGAACTGGATCGAGTCTGGGTTTAGCGTTCGATGTTGGGCACGCAAATATAGGATCTAGTGTTAAACGTTTCCTCGACCTTCTAGTTGACAGAATTGGAGCTGTTCACGTACACGATAATGATGGAACTTCAGACAGCCATAAGATGATAGGTTCTGGTACAGTAAACTGGAAGTATGTTATATCAAAGCTTAGAACATCAAACTTTAGAGGCCCATATATTATAGAATGTGTTCAACAGCCCTTCACGTCTCTGCAGATTTTAAGGAATCTTTTAAGCTGTAAACCCTAAACCCTTCACCTGAATCAGGATACGGTACCTCGATAACATCAAGGTCTGCTGGGACAACAACATTATCATGATACTTTTTAGCCTCCAAGTATATTATTGTTGGATCATTGTATCTTGCACTCAAGTGTACGAGTGCAAGCATTTTAGCTTTTGCTTCTGAAGCAATTTTTGCAGCATCCACAGAAGTTGAATGCATGTTCTCTCTAGCCTTAACACTATCCATTTCAGAGTATGTCGCCTCAAAAACCAGTAGGTCTACATTCTTAAAGAACTTTGAAAGAGACCTATATGGTATTGTGTCACCTGAAAATCCTACTATTCTACCAGGCCTCGGCGGCCCTAAAACCATGCTAGGCTCTATAACCCTTCCATTTACAGTAACCTCTTTTCCCTCCTGAAGCATATGCCATAGGGGTCCCTCAGGTATTCCAAGTTCTCTTGCTCTTTCAACATTAAACCTTCCAGGTCTAGGATATTCTCTTAAGAGGAAACTGTATCCTCCAATAGAATGCACAGTCCTTTTTGCAATAATCTCATACTCCTTTTCTCTAACAAAAACACCTTCCCTAACCTCGTTTAATTCAAGCTCATATCCCAACTCAACCTTCAAATACTTTAGAAAGCTCTTAACAAAACCAACTATACCTCTGGGGCCATAAATTTGAAGCATTCTTTTTCTCTTAAGCATGCTCATTGTCTGCAAAAGTCCTGGCAGCCCACCAACATGGTCCCCGTGAAGATGTGTTATCAGAATCTTCATCCTTTTACAAAACCCTATTTTTGCTACGGCCATTTGACGCTGCGTTCCCTCACCACAGTCAACTAGAATAACCTCATCCTTTCTTAAAACTGCTATCGCTGGAAAGCTTCTATGCAATACAGGTATCGCTGAGGACGTTCCAAGAAAGACAACCTTCAAGCTCATAGTATTCATCCAAGAAGCATAAGATAATTTACTACCGTGCTCGAAACATCAACTATACCGTACTTGTTTTCTATAGTATTTGATGCTATAATCTTATTAACACCAGCCTCAAACATTTTTTCTACTGCACCGGCTGCAAGAACCGGATGCACGCATACTGCAACAATCCTTTTGACACCAAAACTCTTTAACGCTCTAGCAGCCTTAACAACTGTTCCACCAGAAGAAATCATGTCATCAACAATATACGCGTCTTTTCCCTCTAAATCAAGCTGAAGCGCCTTAACCTTCACCTCGCCCGTAACCTTATCCCTCTCCTTTTCAAAAACATAGTATGGTCTGTTAACAAGTTTAGAAAAGTTCTCAACTCTAGTAGAGCTTCCAAAGTCCGGGGAAACTATTATCGCATCACTCAAGTCCTCGTTCCTTTGAACATATTCTGCTATAACCGGTATTGCTGAAACACTAAATGCTGGAAAGGTGAAAAGTCCTAAGCCTTCAACATTATGTATATCGACTGTAAGTAGCCTTCTCACTCCAGCGCTTGCCATAAGATGGCTTACAACCTTTAAGCTTACAACCTCTCCTGAAAGGTATTCCCTGTGCTGTCTCGAGTAGCCTAGATAGGGGCATATTGCGTAAACGAATCCACCTAATTCAGTAACCTTTTTTGATAGAAAAAGAAGTTGTATAAGATGCTGGTCTACTGGAGGATAAAGGGATTGTACGATTAAAACATTTTTTCCCCTAACATCGGAAACGATCCTAAAATAGTTTTCTCCGTCAGGAAACTCTTTAAACTCTACGTCAACCACTTCACACTCCATCTGTTTAGCCATGGACCTTGCAAAGTTTATTGAACTTGGTCCAGCTATTAATGCAAAATTTCTCCCGCTCATAGATACTATTATAAGCATCCAGTACACTAAATAAGCGTTAAGGTATGATAAAAAGGGCGGAAAATTTCGAGGGCCTAGAGAATGGATTTGTTAAATGTAAGCTCTGTCAAAAAATGTGTGTGCTAAAGGATGGTGAGGAAGGAGCCTGTAGGGTTAGAGTAAACTATAATGGGACACTCTACAGCATCTCCTACGGTATATTGTCCACTCAATCTATTCAGCCCATAGAAAAAGTACTATACCATTTTTATCCTGGAACCAAGACTTTCGCCATATCATCAGTAGGCTGCACGTTTAATTGCCTATGGTGCCAAAACTTTGGAATATCACAGGCTAAACAGGCTTCAACAATAACATATGAAATGACGGCTCAAGATGTAGTTGATTCTGCAAAAAGGTATGGTGTAAACACAATTTCATTTGTAAATAATGAGCCAATAGTATGGTACGAGTTTGTAAAAGATGTTTCAAAAATAGGTAAAGAAAGTGGTATGAAAAACATACTCTTTACAAACGGCTACATTACATTGGATGCGTTAAAAGATCTGGTAAAATATGTTGATGCAGTAAACTTGGACATAAAAGGTTTTTCTGAAGAACTATACCAAAAATACTGTAATGGTACACTTGCACCAGTCCTTGATGCTGCAAAATATCTTATAGAAAACAAGGTTCACCTTGAACTAACATACCTTATAGTTCCATTAATAAACGACTCACTTGAAGAAATAGGAAAGTTTGTTGACTGGGTAAGAGACCAACTAAACTCAAGTGTTCCAATACATTTTGCAAGATTCTTTCCAGCCTACAAATTCCAAGATAGACCTCCCACGCCAGCTGACACACTTATGGCTGCAGCAAATCTTGCCTACGAACATGGCCTAGAATATGTTTACGTAAAAAATGTTTATTTTGAAGGCTTAGAAGACACACACTGTCCACGTTGCCACATACAATTAATATCAAGACACAATTTTAACATTTCAAACATAAACCTTACAAGTAAAAATGAGTGTCCAAACTGTGGGCTAAAGATACCTATTGTTGGAAAGCCCTCCATTTAAACTAAAATCTACTCCACTTGAAATAAAATTTTTCTGCTCACTTCATGGTAGTCGAATAAAAATTAAAATATTCTAAAGACAAATCTGTCTTGAACGGGATGACAGATATAATAGAACTGGATGAATCAAGTTTCAAAAAATTTGTGAATAGAAAAACACACTCGTTAGTATACTTTTGGGCTCCATGGTGTAATCCATGCAAGCACATGACGCCTATTGTCGAAAAAATTTCAAAAAAATATGGAGAAAGGATCAGTATAGGAAAAGTTGATGTAAGCACAAACCCTGAAATCGCGTCAAAATATTTTATCGCAGCGGTCCCAACATTCATACTATTTAAAGAGGGTACAATACTAGAAGTTTTAGTAGGCGCAGTAGCTGAAAGAAGATTAGAAAGCATGATAAAAGGATTCATTACAGAAGAGGAGGAAGAGGAATTCAGTATCTAGTTAAAGTCTATCAAAAACACGATAGCACATCCCGTAAATATAATTTAAATATTAGAGGTCTAGCAAAAACCTTACAACACACCCATCATCTTTCTCAACAATCTCCATAAGATGGTATGTTATAGCCTTAACTTCAACCTTGGCCCTATGTTTGCCTAAAACAAAACTTTCACCATAATATTTTGCATCAACCACAAAGCTTTCTCCATCCCTACTAATTTTAACGTCCATTGAACATGGTAAAAACTCTCCAGAAGTAACCTTAACAAGAACATCTTCAAGAAAATTATAAAGCAAAGAGTATAGGTCAAACCCTTTAACCCTAACATCCACACTAGATACAGGAGAAATGCTATCTAAGTCGACCATAATATCAACGACAGCAAGTCCAGCCTTAGAAAAACATTCCTCCAAACTCCTACCTTCAACCTCAACATACGCGTCAGAAACATGCTCCAAAATCCTATAGAATGTGCTCATACAAAATAACAAAAAAGAAAACCATATTTATACTTAAAGCTAAGGCTATGAATAGAAGGAAGCCGGGATGGCAGAGTGGACCAATGCGCAGGCCTTGAGAGCCTGTCACTCCTCAGCGGGTGGCGTGGGTTCAAATCCCACTCCCGGCGCTTCGAACTAAATTTTAGTATTAAGTGACAAAAAATTAATGTTACCAATTTTTCTCTCCAAAAAGATACTAATATATCTGTCCTCTAGGATGTTTGAGTGTAACATTATGGATGATAAAAAATTGTGTTGGGCAAAGATTACACTTATTCTAATAATAGTTTTTATGATATTTTTTTCTCTTTCTCGAACAGATATTTTACCCGACAATATAAGGGTTGATGAGCTAATTTTATGTGAAAAAGACCTTGAAGGAGAAATTTTGTATAAAAGGTTCCAGTCTAGGGAAAATGGTAAGGACTTTAAGCTTATAGACTATCCAATAGGAGAATTTGGTTCAAAAATTGATGCAAACTTTTTCGAAGAAACAGGTTTCATACGCTCAGCTGGAATGGAGGCAGACTTAGGAAAGTATAGGGTAGCATCTATCGCCCTACTATTCAAAAACAGTTCTGGTGCAAAAGTCGCATACAATGAAATTATATCCTTTATAAGCTATAGAAGAACCTACGACTCTTTTCCATATGTCTGGGTTCCCAAATGGGATAATGTAGAAGATATAATTAACCATTTTATAATAGCATTATACAATAATCATCCAACACCCTTACAAGGTTTCGGCGAGGAAAGTGCATACTTTTATGACCCATTAAACGACTTCCACTACATAATATTCCGATCAAATAGACTTATTATCATGGTTGGTGCTACAGGCTCTAGAGAAAAGACGTTCGAGTTTGCAAAAAAGATAATGTTCAAGATAGTGAACTGGGAACTAAAATCATTTTTAGCCTCCAACATGATATTAACCTAAAATTTTCGCACCTAATATATTCTATAGCATCAAAGATTTATATAAGGCAAAACTTTGACAGCAAATAAGGTGACGCAATGTTAGAGGATAAGGTCCTTCAAATCGCTGGCATGGAATGGTTCTGGGTTCTCATTGTACTTGTAGCACTACTATTTGGCGCCAACAAGATTCCAGAAATCGCTAGAGCCATAGGTAAAGCCATGGGTGAATTTCAGAGGGGAAAAATGGAGATAGAAAGGGAGATAGAGAAGGCTAAAGCTGAGATGAATAAGTCTCCTGAAAGGCTTAAACTTGAGGAGGCTGCAAAGTCTCTTGGAATAGACCCGACAGGAAAAACTGACGAGCAGTTAAGAGAAGAAATAAAGAAGGCTGCCTAATAATAGAACTTGTAAATTGATAAGTCTATAAATTTTTATTCCATATTTTTGTTGCCAAAATTTGTATAATATCTAAGGTCAAAAAATTTTAGGAACTTAGATTAAGAATGTCCTGCAAGCATGCTGTTGAAGCATTAAGCCAACAAGCTTATGGTTTAAAAAAC
>JACIWG010000054.1 GCA_014361085.1 Nitrososphaeria archaeon | reverse complement strand
AAATCAGCCGCCACCAAATAGGCGGCACCAGTATCTGTTAAATAACCACTGCCAAACTTTTTCTTTTTTTCTTGAATTAAGGAAAGAATATTTTCTTTAGTAAGACCTGGACATTTTTGTAATATTTCGTCTATTATGCCAGATAGGTCACGCATTTGCTAACACTCTATCCATTGTAAAGATTAGAAGATATATTTTAACTTGGATAAAATATCATAATTGATGCAAATAACAATATGGATAATACAAACAGTAGTAATGCACCCCTTTTTGCACGAGTTAAAGCGATATTTAAGAACCTTGAGTAAGCATCAATCTGGCTGTGGCCTAAAATTTTTTGATTAGATTTACAATAAAAAGATTTAAAAAATCCTTGCAGGGGAGAATCTAATAATTTTGTTGCCATGCCAACAAGTTTGGATATAATATAATTATAATCTGATAATTCACCTAAGGCATAGTATCCCTTTTCTGACAAAACCTTACCAGAAGAAAAGTGAGAATCTGTCGTACAAATCTCTATCAATATTAGACCTTTTTTCTGCAACTCCTCTTCTAAACACGATTTAAATTGAGGTATAGCATTATTAGAGTCGATCGAATATATTACAAATGGGCAATTATCAATTAAAAGAAGAAGACAAGAAATACCAGCGGGACCGATTTCTTTGAATTCTGGGAAACTTTTTTGTATAAAATTGTACTTAAAAGTATATGCTGGTTCTTCTTTTATTTTTTTGATAAGTTCACTTAAGCAATTTTTTAAGTCATCTACATCTTCACTAGATGGTAGAGGACCTAATGCATTATGTGAATCAATTAATATAATCTTCTTTATTCCATTAGTTTCAAATTCTTTTACGTAAGCATAAATTTCTGAAGGAAGGTCTTCGATACCATAGGGAGCAAATGTTATAAACAGTAGTATTATGTCTTCAAACTTTAAACCAGTAGCAGTGACTTTATTTTTGCATACTCTTACAGGTCTAGTACAAAGAGAACCTTTAGATATATATATTCCATCTTTTAATGAAAAAAGATAATTTTTCACTTCCTCTTTAGAGGGAAGGTTAACGTCATGTGAAGAAGGGCTGTGAAAAACTATTGAATTTATGTTTTGTAGTTTGTAAAAATTTATTATTTCGTAAGGCAAGTTATAGCTTCCGATTGGAGCAAAGGGACCGGGATGAATACCGGGCACAATCAAATATAGCTTTTTATTATCACTTATAAATTCAATTTGATATGTTTCAATTTCTGAGTTAACACTGTGATATTCTAATATACTTTCAAGATACCTTGGTTCGCCGCAAACCCAAGAGTATAAATATGAAACCAGAATTTTAAATGAACTAAAATTTAGCAACTTAAGGCCGACTTTATCAATAAATTTTATATATACAGCCACAATTATAGTAAAAAATATATTAATTGCTAAAACAAAAATTATAAAATCAGAAGAAACATTATTTTTGAGATATAATAAAATAATTGAGAATGGTAAAAGCAAAATTAGTGAATGAATAATAGAATAAAGATGATTTTGATAAAAGATGACATACAGTATAAAATAGCGTAAATTAATTGTGAAAAACATCCAAAAAGTGAACATTTTAAAATATAAATTGAACGAAATAGGAGCGAAAAATATAATTATAGAAGATAAAATCGAAAAAAGTAATAGAGGAAAAAATTGGAAAAAGTTTGCAAAAAGTAAACGTCGGAAGGAAGAAATCAATGAAAAAGAGGTTAGAAAGGTATCAAAGCCAGTAATAACTAAAATTATTACAAAAAAACTAAGGAAAAGAAAACAGAATGTGTTCAAGTTTCCATAACGGTAGAACGGTAAAGATAAAATTGTGCAATAAAAAACTAGAAAGAAAACACCAACTCTTAGAGATGGAAATCTAAAAAGTTTTTTGTAATGGTTTGCAATTTGTGAGGTAGCATCACCTACCATTAATTACACCAGATAAACAAGGATTTAAAATATTATGGAGGGACGAGTATTAAGAGCATTATTGAGAAGATGACAAGGGATATAGCTAACATAATTACATATGTGGGCTTAATCTTTATTCCAGGTGTCTCATCTTCAAAGAATCTCAGTAGGCCTGCGCTTGAGGCCGGCATAGGTGCAGATGACTTTTTTTTCTTAGAACTCATACTTAGGAGATTCATTTTTCTGATTTAAAAATTTTTACGGAGGATAAAGTTTTAATTATAATATTTCCATTACAGAGTTGTATGAACATGAATAGAAAATTATATGATGAAGTATTTAGATTGCTTTATGAACATCATAACTGGTTTTCAGAAAGCTTACCATTAATAGCGAGTGAAAACGTTCCAAGTCCAGCGGTAAGGGAGGCATTAGCAAGTGACCTTGGAAATAGATATGCAGAGGGATGGCCTGGGGAACGGGTTTATGCAGGATGCAAATATATTGATCAAATTGAACTCTTAGCTATAGATGTTGCGAAAAAATTGTTTAATTGCGAATTTGTTGATGTAAGGCCTATTTCAGGTGTTTGCGCAAATTTAGCGATCTATACTGCGTTTACTTTGCCAGGTGAATATATGATGTGCCTTTCGATCCCTTGTGGAGGACATATAAGTACAGGTAAAATGGAACTAGGGGGGACAGCGGGAGCAGTTCATGGATTAAAAATAGAATATTTTCCATTTAACTACGATGAAATGAATATTGACGTAGATTTAACAAAAAAGAAGATAGAAGAGTTAGAGAAAAATGGAATAAAGATCAAGCTAGCAATGTTTGGAGGGTCTGTCCTCTTATTTCCACAACCATTGAAGGAGCTTGCAACATTTTTGAAGGAAAAAGGAACATTTGTATGCTATGACGCAGCACATGTGATAGGATTAATTGCAGGTAATCAATTCCAAGATCCCTTAAGGGAAGGAGCTGACGCTATAACATGTAGTACACACAAGACACTATTTGGCCCCCAAGGAGGAATGATTCTTTCTTATGAAAGATTTTCTGAAAAAATCAAGAAAGCAGTTTTCCCTGGAAATGTTAGTAATCACCATCTTCATTCTGTTACAGCAAAAGCGGTAGCGCTAATTGAAATGATGGAGTTTGGGAAAGAATATGCACTACAAATTGTCAAAAATTCGAAAACTTTTGCAGAGGCTTTAGCTGAAAAAGGTTTAAAAGTCCTAGGAGAAAAAAATGGGTTTACAAAATCACATATTGTACTTGTTGATGTCACTAAATATGGCCTTGGCGGCGATCTAGAGAAGAAATTAGAGAAAGCAAACATAATATGTAATAGAAACCTACTTCCTTGGGATATCAAAGAAGGAAGACACTTTGAAAACCCTGGTGGCCTAAGATTCGGTGTTTCAGAAGTAACAAGATTAGGAATGAAAGAAAATGAAATGAAAGAAATAGCTGGATTTATAGCAGATATAATAGTAGAAAATAAGGATGTAGAAGAAGTTAAAAGAAAAGTAATAGAGTTCAGAAAAGAATATCAAAAAGTTCACTTCTGTTTCGAAAGTACAAGAGGAGCGCATGAGTATATTAGGATAAAATAAAATCAGATAAAGTAGTTTGTTTTTGTTCTTTACCAAATAGACTCTCAAAATCCTCTTTAGCCAACTCTACACGCATTCTTACATAAGAAGGAACACCTTCATTTGACGCAAGACGATCAGCTAATTCTAAAAATTTACCAACACTTTTTTTAGTAACAGAAAGCTGGAGTTCCCCCCCACATTTTATGCAAACCCCTTTTAGAGGGATACGACGATATTTTTCACCACATTTTTTGCATCTAACCTTCTGGGAACCAAAGGCCTTCAAGTTACCGAGTATATCTGGTAAAAGGTGTGTGGTCAAAATTGCGACTATGGCCTCATTAAAGCTAACCGCTTTTATCATTAATTCATATTTGAATTGTTTTTCAATTTTTTCTAAAAATGATGGAGCAGTTGCAAGTGAATTTCTTTCTTTATTTAAAAATAAAACTGTAGTATCATAGTTATGTTTAAGATCCGGAAATTCTTCTTTTTTGGAAAGTAAATTTTTTATCAATGGTATGGAGGAGACATCACGAGCTGATACGGATTTATAGGTTTTTTCGTAAAAATCTTTTGGATAACGTTCGCAACTGTCTATAGAAAGGGATTGATCTTCAACTTCAGAAGGTATAATATATGGCTGCAAGAGTAAAGGAGTATCCATTAAGCCACCAATCTGTGAAGGTACATATTGTAATGAGAAATTTAATAATATATCGAGTAGTAAAGTTATAGAGTCTGCATCACCGTCACAATCCCTCCTTTTTGCTGAATGCCAGAAGGGGTGAGCTAAGCAAACTTGAGAATTTGAAAATCCTATAATTCTTCCTATTACTGCTACTGAGGTATGGGGGGCTATACCCACTATTAAATGGCCTATTAGATCTTTTTCATCTTTTGCATTATAGAATGAGGGAATGTTATAAAATTTTTCTAATAACTCGTCTATGAATTTTGAGACATTCAATAAATGTTTAGCCGCATTTTTGGGCAAAATTACATCTTGAACATATATTGGGACAGGTTTTCCAGATGAAAGTGCATCTAATTCATAACCTAATTCAACCAATTTATTAAAATTTGTAATTAAAATATTCGGCAAAAAGGCCGTGAGAGGCATATTAGTAGCATCAAATCTTACAGTCCCATCACGATAAATTTGCAAATTATACTTTTGCCTAAGGAGACCTTTTTCAATTGGTTCAGGTTGTTTCAATTCATTCATTAAGCCTTTAACACCCTTTAATGGTGATACAGGCTTATAATCCACTTTACTAGATGCAAATAATAATTCCTTCTTTAAATCGATAACCTTCTGTGAATAGGGTTGCATCTGTATTTTGCATCTTGGGCATGTCTTATCCATATCAGACATATTACCACAAGAGGGGCAAGTATATACAATGACAGTTGGAGAATTACAAATTTTACATAATGAAGAAAATGAATTAGTCGAGCATTTTGGACAAAATCTATTTATAATAGGAACACATATAACTTTTTCAGAGGCCTTTATCAAATCACGTGAAGAACCACCAAATGATCCTACAGGAAAAAGAAGATGTACGGGAGGTTTCATTCTCCTCTCCTCAGCCTTTTCAGGCCTTCCAACTCGTACACCTATAAATACAGATGACTTATTTCTAATTGGAATGCCGCTTAGAAAAGATATTAAATCTAGTACACTTTCATATTTGGAGAGGAAGACCGCTTCTTTGTATAATCCTAGACAAACTCCGAGAATCTTGGAAACTTGGGGCTCAAAAATTATAGAATTATTTTCAACATTATGTGGAACACATAATTTTTCTAAAATTTGCTTAACGTTGTTATCATATGGTATAACTAATCTATCATCTTTTCTAATTCCATTCATTAAGGCATTTCTAAGAAGAATAACTTCATTAATTTGCAGTAAGTCCCAAAAATATAAGTAATGTGGATGTAGTGGAATATTCAGAGTTTTTGATAGCTTATACGCTATATCAAAATCAGGATAATACTTATTTGGATTATTCATCCATTTAAGAATATTTTCTAAAGTAATATCCAATGATTGTGATGCAACAGTGATGTTACCAAATGATTTATTGCATGCATCAATAAAATCATGCAACCATAGTTCCTCAACATATGCAGTCTTATCAAGAACTGCATTATTTTCTACATAATCTCCAAATGATATGAGAATGTCACCAAGAAAAAGAATTGTCTCGATATCATTTTTTATCATCTCTGCTGTTTTTAAATCTTCAACCTTCAAAACAGACCCATTTTTTAATTTAACTATTGGGCCCTCTATTGAATCCACAAATGCAACTGTAGCACTTTTACCAGGTTTATCTATTTTTATTTGGGTTCCTGTAACAAGTGCATAATCTAATACTACAGAAGTTAGAGGATTTATTCCAACAGTTGCTAATCCTGTATTAAAACATCGACCATATCTTAATCTAAATCCACCTTCTGACCCAGGATAAGAAAGTATAGGCCGTCCAGCTATTACATCGCCAAAGTGAGAAAGCGTCGCAGCTTCTTGTAACCCACCTTTTAAATGGGAAAGCCAATTCCAGTCTGTTATAGAAAGTTCTTTTACTAGCTTTTCTAGTTTCCGTGCACGACCTATGAGACCATCATTCAGAACTCGTAAGGCGCCACCTCTAACACGATTTGTCTCAATTCTTTTCATATTTCTATGTATTATAACTTCGACAGGATTTGTTTCAACTCCATTAATTTCCACAGGAATATACATTAATGCCGTTTTTATATCTTCATCTGTTACTTTAAACTGAAAATTTCCAACTTCACGCTCATAAATTCTTAATTCTTCAATAAATCGGCCTATTTCATCATCAAAGTCATTTACATGATAACGATCAAGACCAAGAACCTTCCTAACTTCGTTAGCTATAACTAATGTAAAAGCAGCATCTGTACCGCCAGCAGAACGTATAGGCCCTGCAAAGTATATGCTAGCATATTGTGAACCATCTTTATTTTTCTTTATTGCAATTTTTGATATACCTTGCAACGGTGCAACTGTGACACCGTCTGTGACAACAGCTAATCCCGCCCTAATTCCTTTTTCTAATGCTTCTTCACGTGATAAAGAACCAAATAAACCTGATGCAACATCAACTGCTAAAGTTAGAGCTGCTGCCTCCTTTTTACTATATTTTAATAAAGTTCTTAACCTTTTTGAAATACCTTTAAGACCTATCAACTCTTCAACCCTAGAGGCCAGATCAAAAACAATTTTTGTTTCAACGTAAGGAGATGGGTCCAAACCTTTACTTCTAGCCATATTCGCAATTTCTACTGCTCTGGAAATATAATCTGTAATATAGGAATAGTATTTTTCATATTTTGGATTTAAGGATACGCGTTCTTTAAGTAGAGAAAAATATTGTTGCATGTGTGATGCAACAGCACTTTGCAACAGTGATCATCTCATTCTTTTATTAAATTTTTATTTCGCCACTATTAATTTTATCAATGAATTCATTATATGTATCTATATATTCTTTTTCTTTAGAGGCAGGATAAGAGTATAGAAGGTGGCATGTCCCACATTTTATATTAACCAAGTCATCTGATACTCTTTCAACTATTAGTGAAATATTACCGCATCTAGGACAGGCCAAAATCTTTGGCAACTTTCTCTTGAACACCTTTATCACTCTTCTTTTTCTACGCCCCATTTACATCAACAAAACATAACCTTTGGACATATTTATATAGTTATTCTATGCCTTGAAATAAATTAATAACATTTATTAATAGTTAAAAGATAAAAATAAAAAAATAACTAATAAAATTAATAAAATAAAAAAATTATAAAAAATAATTTAAAAAAGTATTTAAGAAGTACTAATTAGGAAGAAAGTTAAAAAGAAAAAACTTTAAAAATGTTTTACGTTAACGTAAAACAGATGCTAAAAGAAATAATTAAAGAAGACAAACTATTGGAGCAATTAATTGACAATGGAAATATAACAAAAAAACAATTAGATTACATTATTGTACGGAAAAAATTAACAGGAAAAATGAGAGATATTCTAATTCAAACCGATAAAGGAAAAATCTCAAAATCAGCTTACTCGATTACAAAAGGTAGAGGAGTTAATAATATTAAAAAGTCATTCTATACTTTAATTCTGGCTTACTACTTAGACATTATCACGAAAGATAGTTTTATTGCACTTGAAAAAGTAACAAATATCATAAATAGTGTTAAAGGTAGATCATTAACAAAAGAACAGGTAAATGATATTATAAAAACTTTAGAAAGTATCTTTGATCAATTAATAAGCATATAAAAGTATTTAAACATAGTACTGTGATATAATGTTGCATGATGGATATCATAGATTTTGTGATTGTTGCATCACTAATGTTTGTGATTTTAATATGCTATCATATAATTTTCTATTCTAGCAGAAAAAGTGAAAATGTATCAAAGGAAGAATATTCCCTTTTAAAAGCAATACTAACCGAATTTAAGCATAGAATAGATGAACAGAACAAAAAAATTTCGGAAATAATGGTAAAGGTTGATTTAATAGAAAATAAAATAGAAAGATCACCTATAAAAAAGGTGGAAGCGAAAGTAAGTTCAATACAAGAAAAAATAGAAAGCGATACAAGAAAAATAGAAAACACAAATTTGAATTTAAGCGATATTGAATTAAATATCCTTAAATTCATTTCAACCGGACCAAAAAGTTCAAAAGAAGTTCAAACAACCATAAATAAGTCCAGAGAACATACAGCAAGATTATTAAAAAATTTATATACAAAAAATTTATTAAAAAGAGAAAGTCAGGGAAAATTCTTCGTATATTCGTTAAGTGAGCAAGGCAAAAAAATTATTTTTGGATCATAGGAGATTTTATAATTGAATATATCCATCCAGATGAACTCCATTTCCTAGTCAATAGACCTCTATCAACTAACCTCATAAGATAGGTGGAAACAAGGGCTTGGCTCAAATCAGTGCCTAACTCTTCTTGAACAACAAGAAGTGCATCAGATGATGTGAATACACCCACAGAGAAATGTTTGAGTAGTATATCATAAAATCTTTGGAATTTAGTATCTTTATGTTCTGTTTCATAACTAGTAGGATTAACATCTGTATTATTAGAAAGAAAATCATACAATCTCTTTATTTCTTCGCCTGATGAAAAACCATTTATTTCAATTTTTATTTTCCTTCCACTATAATCTTCAAATTCAATTTTTATTTTCCTTTTTCCTCCAGAGGACATTTGGAATCTGATAAAATAATAATAGTGATAAATGGATAAACTGTTAACAAGTTAACTAGTTAGTAAAAGAAAATTTACAACAATCAAAGTTAACAGATTTAACAAGCAGTTAACAGTACACAGGAAAAAATGTCTTAAAAATATGTGTAAAAATGGTCCAGTGGAAATAAAGGGGTCTTATTTCAGTTGATTAACTGTTAATACTTTTGAAAAGCAGTCCAGTGGAAATAAAGGGGTGATCACTTAATAAATTTTAAAATAAAAGTAAAATTAACAGCCACCACCCCATTTTTTCCATTAGAAAAATATTTTGAAGAAGACTCATATAATTAGGTAAATGAAAAATTACAAATAGGTTTAAAAAAATTAATATAGAATATAATATAGAAAAAATAAAAATATATTTCGGGATCTTTCCTTTAAAAGGAAAGACAATTTATCATATATTATTTTTCCATTA
>JACIWG010000053.1 GCA_014361085.1 Nitrososphaeria archaeon | reverse complement strand
GGCTTCGAGCCTCTGAAGCCTGCAAGGAGTGGATAAACTTTAATCTTTTTTATCATATCTAATGCCTCTTCTTTGGTTAATGGAGCTAATCTGAAGACAACATCCTTCATCAATTCAACGAAAACACCTCCAAGCCCAAACATTACAGTAGGACCGAAGGTTGGATCACGTAACATTCCAACAACTACTTCAACCGATTTTGGAGCCATCTGCATAACAAGCACACCCACAATTCTAGCATTCGGAACATTACTTTTAACACCCTTTAAAAGGAGCATGTACTCTTCCTTTAGCTGCTCATCATTTAATATGTTAACCTTTACACCTCCAACATCACTCTTGTGAATTATGTCCGGAGAAACTATCTTCAATACAATTGGATACCCTATTTCTTCAGCGGCCTTAATAGCATCATCTAATGATGATACCAGCTTATGTTTGCATACAGGTATATTATATGATGATAAAAGTTCGTATGCCTCATGTTCTAGCAGACTCTTTCTACCCTCAGAGAGAGCCTTAACAATAACATTTTTTGTCAAGCTGCTTCCCCAACTGCTCTTACTACAAACTGTATATATTATTTTTAACCTAATTTTATAAAGTTAAAATATTTTTGGAAATAAAATGAACTATACTTGTTCTTCTAGCACTGGGAATGCTTTACCGAGTTCACGGTCTCTCAGAAACCTCCTCAATATTTTACCACTCCTAGTTTTAGGAAGCGAGGTTAAAGCTTCAATTTCTGATGGTACAGCTATTAAGCCGACATCTTCTACAACCCTCCTCTTAATCTCTTCAACCAGGATATCGTCTAGAAACCATCCTTCCCTTAATACCACAAAAACTTTGATAACATCGCTGCCTGAAGGTGAAGGCTTACCTATTGCAGCGGCATCAAGTACAGCTGGATGAGATAATACTGCTCTTTCAATTTCAGCAGTGCCTATCCTATAGCCGGAAACTTTTATGACATCATCAGATCGACCTTTAATCCAAAAATAGCCATCACTGTCCACGGAAGCAATGTCTCCTGTAACATACCATCCTTCAACAATGTCCCAATAGTCAATATATTTTCTAGGGTCTTGGTAGACGGCATCCATCATCCCAGGCCATGGACCATGTATGGCTAACATGCCCCGCTCATTTTCCTTTAAAATTTCACCAGTTGGAGATATCACGGCAGCCCTTATTGTTGGAAATGGTTTCCCAGCCGAACCAGGTTTAAGCGGCAAAGAGGGGAAGCCTGAAATCAGTATTATACCTGTTTCAGTCTGCCACCATGTGTCTAAAACGGGACACCTTTTATGGCCGACCTTTTCATAAAACCATTTCCATGTTGATGGGTCAATAGGTTCTCCAACTGTAGCTAAAAGTCTTAGTGATTCCAGAGAATAGGGTTCAAGCTCCTTCTCTGCTGGTATAAAACTTCTCACATTTGATGGAATTGTATAAAATATTGAAATCCTGTATTCGTCTATAAGCTTAGCCCATCTTGTTGAAAACGGGTACTTGAGGTCACCTTCATAAACAAATATTGTGGCACCGCATAAAAGGGGACCGTACACGACGTAGGTGTGGCCTGTAATCCATCCAGGTGAGGCAGTACACCAGTATACGTCTTCATCTTTCACATCCAAAACAATTTTTGTGGTAGTGTAGGCGCCGACCATGTAACCGCCATGAGAATGAATAATACCCTTAGGTTTTCCTGCTGTGCCAGAAGTATATATTATGAAGAGAGGGTCACTTGAGTCCATTACCTCGCATTCTGAAACATCAGGTGCACTTTCAACCACGTCTTCCCAGTAAATGAACTTCGGAGAGTCTTTTGATGAAGCTTTAGGTTCAGGAATTATTGGAAGATTCACTCTCCTTTTTATTAGAACATATTTTAGAGAAGGACACTGTAGAACATATGATATTATTCCAGAGACTGGTGTAAGTGTGCCAGCATAATATGCTGCATTGGAAGCGATTAGAACCTTTGATGATGTCTCTATAAGCCGCTCTCTTAAAACCCTGCCACTATAGCCATAATATACTACATTGTGTACTGCACCAATCTTTGCACAAGCTAACATTGAGATTACCAGCTCAGGCAATATTGGCATATATATTGTTACAAAATCACCCTTACGTACACCAAGCTTTTTAAGAGCATTAGAAAGTTTGTTAACTTCTCTATAAAGCTGTCCATAAGTTAAAATCTGTTTATCACCAGGTTCACCTTCCCAGTAGAGGGCAACCTTATTCCTCCTCCAAGAAGAAGCATGCCTGTCAAGAGCATTATGTACAATATTACATTTTCCATTAACAAACCATCTGGCATAAGGATACTTCCATTCTAGAACATGGCTCCAAGGCTTAAACCAGCTAAGTTCACTTGCAGCCTGAGACCAGAAACCTTCAGAGTCTTCAAGAGAACGTTCATATAATTTATTATAGTCTTTTAAGTAAGCCTTTTCTAAAACCTCCTGACTTGGATAATATACTTCCTGTTCCTGTGGCATACCCTCCACACAGTTACACTATGGTCTTAAATAAATCAATTTATGTAAGCACATCTAATTGCTTTAAATATAAAGCCAAAATTTTATAAGAAAATGTGGCAAAGTAATGGTGTATGGAAAAGTTTAGAATTGGAAAATATGAGGAAGTTGATGTACTAGGATATGGTACATGGCTTATCGGTGGAAACAGTAGTCCAGACTATTCTAGAGACGAGTATTATGTTAAGGTTTTGACGACAGCCTTTGAACTTGGCTACAGGCTTATAGACACAGCAGAATATTATGGGGGAGGACATACTGAGGAGCTGGTGGGAAAAGCTTTAAAGAAATTTAATAGAGAAGAATTTTTTATAATCTCAAAAGTCTGGCCAACACATTTACACTATGATGACGTTCTCAAGGCTGCTGAAAACAGTTTAAGAAGATTAGAGCTAAAACATGTTGACCTATACCTTATACACTGGCCTAACCCGAACGTTCCAATAGAAGAAACTGTTTCCGCACTAGAAAGGCTTGTGGAAGAGGGTAAGGTTAGATATATTGGTGTAAGCAACTTTTCTGTTCAACAGCTTAAAGAGGCTATAGAGGCAACAAGAAAATATGATATTGTAGCAAATGAGGTGAAGTATAGTGTTTGGGACAGGAGGGTTGAGGATGAACTATTACCCTTTGCGGAACAGAATAATGTTAGAATAATAGCTTATACTCCACTTGAGAGGGGAAAAGGTGTTAAGGGAACAATTTTAGATGAAATGGCTAAAAAGTATGGTAAGACAGTTAATCAGATAGCCTTAAACTATCTGATTTCAATGAAGACAATACCTATTCCTAAGGCTGAGAAGAGGGAGCATATGATAGAGAACCTTGGAGCTGTAGGATGGAGAATTGGAGAAGAAGACTTGAATATGATAAAGAGAAGCTTGTGAACATAGGAGACAGTCTGATTTGAGTCTCGCTACAACATTTTTCATCTTATTTGCTTTAATAATATTGTTGTTTTCAGTTAGAGTTAGAAAGGTTACTTTAGCAATAGCCTTAATATTCTTATGCCTTCTAGCCGGATTAGTTTTTAAAACAATTTCAGGGCTTGCTGAAATTTTCACTATATTAGTTGTTTTGGCAATATTTTTACTCTACATGCTTTTTAGAAAAAATAGAAAGAGGAGGTTGTAAAGATTTTAGAGACCCAGCTTCTTCTTTAATATAGTATCAACATTTGAGAGACCAAGTTTCTTTAATGTTTCACTTGTTGGCACGCCTTTTTCGTCCCAGCCTACAGTCTTATAATATTCTTTATTCATTTTTTCTACATCTTCCGGTTTTGGCGCTTTGCCTTTACATGGTCCCGTTGGTAGTGGTTCATAGAAGCGTGGTGGGTTAATGTCTGTTCCAAACCATTTTGCATCTGGACCGCCTATCAGTAGTGCTGCCCTCTGTATGGCTATTATTCTCATAGCAATCACATTATACCATTCATCAAAGGATATGTTGAATCCTGTTACAGCGTTCAGGAAGTCTATCTGGAACTGTGGTGTTACAGAGAAGCTGTTAAACATACAATATACTCCTGAATCCATTAGTATTGTTGTATGCTCACTGCTTGGATGTGTTATTGGAAGATATGCTACAGAAGTGTGGTCTCCGCCTTGGGCGCCACATGTGTAGGAGTGTAGTTGTGGATAGTCTAATCCACTTCTTATACCGTGTGCGCCGATACCTATGCCTTTTGCTTGAACAGCATATTGTAGCAAGTCTTTACCCTTCATTTTTCCAAGCTTTATTGCCGCACGATATGTGCCTTCAGCAAGTATATCGCCTAAACCTTTCCTGTATGCTATCATTTCAGCAACTTTAGCAAAAGCTTTAGCGTCACCCCACTTCAATTCCACGCCACCAAGGTCTTCTTTAGAGATGATGCCTCTCTGATAAAGTTCTGCCGCAAAACCTAGTATGTTTCCAACCTGTATGCCACAGAACCCGAGGTCCTCTATTAGTGAGTTTAGGTAAACGTTTGCTTCTGGTGTGAACACTGCAAGGTTTGTGCCCATATATGCTTGTGTCTCATAGTCTGGGTTATCTGTTATCGCACCCTTGAACTCTCCACATCTTACTACTGAAAGTTTTTCGCATGCTGTTGGACAGCCGAAGTCAGCCCAGTACCTTTTAGCCCAAACTCTGCTCTCGAACTGGTCGACTGCAAAGGATTTTTCGTCATGCCATTCCTCCTGCCAGTTTTTTACAGGCTCAGAGCTTTGAACGTTACCAACATAGTAGCCTAGATAGCCTGTACCCCATCTCCTCCAAACATCATTGGCTATAGATGCCTTTCTAACCTGATCAAGAAGCTCAAGCATTTTAGCTTGATCGTATACTTCTGGTAGTGGGCCTGTACCTTCTGCTAAAACTGCTTTAAGATTCTTTGAACCCATTACTGCACCATATCCACCGTATCCTGCTCCATGAGCCCACTTTGCTTGAACACATGCAACACGGCACCTGTTTTCTCCTGCTGGACCGATGTAGACCATTGCCGGTTCACGCCATATTCTTTCCCTATATTTTTTGTTGAATTCTTCTCTAACTTCTTTTGATAGTTTAAGTAGTGTTTGTTTACCGTCTTTCCCCCAAACGTGTGCCGCATCCCTAATTTCTATTGTCGAATCCTTTACAAGAATATATGATGGCTTCTTCGCCTTACCAGTTATTATGAGCCCATCCCATCCAGCACATTTTAGTTCTACAGCGAATTCTCCGGCTACAGTGCTTCCTGTTATACCATTACTTTGTGGAGACTTTCCAGAAATACATAATCTTCCTCCTGGATAAAAGCCTGTCATCGGGCCGCTGAGGAGCAGTAGGATATTTTCTGGACCCAGTGGGTCAACTTGATCCCATTTTTCTCCAAGCCTGTCCCAGAGTATTTTTGCAGCAAGACCTCTTCCACCAATATAGCTTCTTAAAGTCGCTTCATCAAACCGGACCTCCTTAACACTTTCGTTTGTAAGGTCTATTTCAGCAAACTTTCCAGCATAACCTCTCATTCACATCACACCTCCATCTTTTCACCAAACATTAGTTCAGTTAAACCTTCAGCAATAGCCTTCGGATCCCTTGCATAAACTCTGTAGTTTAATGCTTCACCCTGCCCCTTATCGTATGTTACAACATTTAGGCAATCGAATCCAGCCTCCCTACATATTTTAACACACTGCGGGTCACCATTACATAAGTCGCATATTGTCGCCTTATTGTCTTTTGGATGCAGGAAAGGTACATGCCCTGGACAGGCACGTATACAGTTACCGCATGAGATACACTTTTCTCTGTCAACTATTATTGCACCAGTCTTTTCGTCAACAGATAAAGCTTTAGGCTTTGTTGGACACGCTTCAACACAGGGGTAGTCATGACATTGTGCACAAAGGTGTGGAAACTCTATACCTGGAGCGTACATGAAAACCCTAATCCTAGAAGCGTCAGGCCAAATCCTGCCCTCGTGTGAAAGAGAGCATGCGATTTCACACATTCGGCAGCCGCTGCACCTTAAAAAATCTCTTGTTATCCAAACATGTTTTGTTGACATAAATTAAGATAATGATAATGGGTTAATAAATATTTCTCAAAAAATTTTATTCTAAAGTTAGTATATTATATCAAAGGAGCTATATTTTCCACTATATTCACACCATTCCACTTTAACATCTTCAACTATAGCGTGGGGTGGGCCGACTTTACACCATTCAATAAGCTTTTTCAAAGCACCTTCTTCACCTTCAGCAAATATTTCTACTCTTCCATCATCTAAGTTTCTAACCCAGCCCTTAAGACCTAAAGCTCTAGCCCTACTACGAGTATAGGCTCTAAAGAATACACCTTGAACTAAGCCTGAAACGTATATTTTAGCAGCTTTAAGCATTCCCATAACCTAATATATTCTTAAAATTTAAAAAATATTTTTTTGTTCAACAAAAAATTTTTTGGGGATTATGTTAAAGAAACCCTTAACTGTACCTCTTCAGGCATCTTTAGTCTCATAAACTGTCTTAGTGTTCTTTCATCCTGGTCTATTTCAACATATCTTCTGTGAATTCTTAGTTCCCATTTGTCGAAAGTGTGCGTGCCTTCACCACACGGAGATTTTCTTGTAACAATCTTCCTCTTTTTTGTAGGCAATGGTACTGGACCCCTCATTTTTACTCCAGTCTTTTCAGTAATTGCCTTTATCTGGTTACATACGTCTTCCAGCAGCTTTACGTTCGTGCTCGTTAGTATTATTTTAGCCTTCTTTGTCAAATTTGTTGCACCATGTTAGGGCTTAATGCCCCTCCTTTTAGCCTTTTACTGTTACCTCCTTCACTATTCCAGCTCCTATTGTTGTACCCATATCACGTATTGCAAATCTTCCAAGCTGTGGAATAACACTATATGGTTCGATACATAATGGTCTTAATGGAACAAGTCTTACTAGGGCACTATCGCCAGTCTTTAGAGACTTTGGCTTTTCTTCAACAATTTGGCCGCTTCTTGGATCTATCTTTGCAATAAGCTCCTTAAATGTTGTCGCAACCTGTGCTGTATGTGCATGAAGTACTGGCGTGTATCCTGCGGATATCGCTGATGGATGATATATTATTATAACCTGAGCAATGAATTCTTTTGCTACAGTTGGAGGATTATCGGCAAGACCTATAACATAACCTCTCTTAATATCCTGTTTCGATACACCTCTAAGGTTGATTCCAATGTTGTCTCCAGGTATAGCCTTCTCTATTGGAGTATGATGCATTTCAATAGATTTTACTTCAGCTGTAAGGTTTACTGGTGCTATGACAACCTTGTCACCGACCTTCACAACACCGGTTTCAACTCTTCCAACAGGCACAGTTCCAACACCAGTTATTGAGTAAACATCCTGTACTGGGAGACGGAAAGGCTTATCTATGGGCTTTGGAGGCTCTGAGACCATATCTAGTGCTTCAAGTAATGTTGGACCCTTATACCATGGCATGTTCGGAGACCTTGTTGTAAGATTGTCTCCAGCCCAACCTGAGACTGGGATAAAGGAAAGCTTTGTTATATCGTATCCAACCATCCTCAAAAGTTTTTCAAATTCAGCCTTCACAGCCTTGTACCTTTCCTCAGAATATTTTACTGTTGGATCATCCATCTTGTTTATTACTGGAATCACTTGAGTTACACCAAGTGTTCTCAGTAGGAAGGCGTGCTCTCTTGTCTGTCCTCCGAAGCCGACACCAACTTCTGTTTCACCAGGCTTAGCTGAGAGAACTATTATTGCTACATCAGCTTGGCTTGCACCCGTAATCATGTTTTTAACGAAGTCTCTGTGGCCTGGAGCATCTATTAGGGTGTAATAGTACTTTTTTGTCTCGAACTTTTGGAATGCTAGGTCGATTGTTACACCACGTTCACGTTCATCCTTTAGCCTGTCAAGAACCCAGGCGTACTTGAATGTGTCACCTGCACCGAATTTTTCAGACTCTTTTGCATATTCTTCTATAATTCGTTGGTCGATTGCACCCATTTCCACTAGGAAGTGGCCCATTGTAGTTGATTTTCCATGGTCAACATGTCCTACTACTACTAGGTTTAGATGAGGTTTAGTGGACATTTTCTACACCTTGCACCAATTTTGAACTTCAACCTTATTATATAAGGTTTAAGGTTTTTAAATTTTTATCTTGAAGCAAGAGCGATACGTTCTTGCTCATTCTTCTTCTTTATAGCGTAACTGTTCTGGTCATTGTTTGCAGCAAGTATTAGCTCTTCAGCTAAAGCCTCTTCAACTGAAATCATTCTATTAAATGTTGCTTCCCTTACACCTTCTGAAATGAATCTTAATGCCAGATCCAGACGCCTTTGAGGAGATATGTCCACTGCAACATGGTATACTACACCACCATACATTATTCTCGTAGTGTCCTCGTTTGGTGCTGCATTCTCTACTGCCTTAACAAGCACCTGTATAGGGTTCATGCCGGTCCTCAAATGTATTATTTCAAATGCTGACCTGACAATCTTTAGGGCATGATATTTTTTGCCACCCATTCTACCAGTATTTTTTGCATACTTTTTACCGAAATGCATTAAGTCGTTTGCTAAACGTTCAACAATATTCACTTTAGACTTTGCAAACTTTTGATGCTCATGCCTTCCAAAAGAATGTGGCAAGAGTACAGGCTTAAGGTCTATAACACTCTTTAAACCAACATCTTCTACCTTAACATCTTTAAAACTCCATTTCCCAAAAAGTAGAAGATGCTGATATTCAGACTTAGAAGACATTTAATCCAGCTACCTCCTAGGCTTCTCCTTACGACCAAGAACAAGCATCTGAAGAGATATACCATTCACCTTAAAAACCTTATACCTTACACCCGGAATATCGCCCATCGAACGACCTAAGGTGCCACCAATACCTTCAACATGAACTTCATCATGTTCATCCACATAATTTAGGGCACCGTCTCCCGGCAGAAAAGCTGTAATCTGCTTATTATTTTTAATCAGCTGCACACGAACACAGTTTCCTGTTAAAATGTTGTTGGCAAAGAAGTTGTGCATTTCACTTGCTGTCGTTACATCATAGAGTTCCATACTAGCATTTAAGGTGTTAACTGCCCTAACGTTTTCCCAAACGAGTCCCGGCCCAATGCCTACCGTGTTCTCTTCCACCCACCTATCAAATGGTATAAAGTGGCATGTAGTGTTCAGCCTACTAGTATCCACCTTCCTTGACAGCCAATATTGTACA
>JACIWG010000052.1 GCA_014361085.1 Nitrososphaeria archaeon | reverse complement strand
TAGAACTATAGAGACAGTTAAAAGGTCTATTAAGACAAAGACCTCATTAAACTTAGAAGAATACTTTATACCAATAATATTTAATCCTATCAGCATAATTATCAAGAATACTGCACATAAACCATAGAATGGGTTAACCATTAGAATCCCTGTACCAATAAAAGTTTTCACTAGGAAACCAAGATAGCCGACTGATGCAAGTGAAAAGAGTGCAATATCTACGGTGTAATCGAGCATAAGCCCCCATCCTGCAATAAATCCATTCAACCTTCCAAAGGCCTTATACGCATAATATTGTGCGCCACCAGCAACCGGGTACTTGGAAGCCAGTTCAGCATAACTTAAACCAGTCGTAATATAAGCTATTGCAGCAATCATTAGCGCAAAGGGTGCTGCGGTGTAAGCGTATAATGCAATAAGCCCAAGAGAAATGTATATGTCTGCACCTATATCAGCGTAGCCCATGCTAAAGGAGCCGAATCTTCCAACTTCCCTTTTAAGCTCTGTCTCATCAGCCATATGTGATCCCTTGTTCAAAAGCTTAATTTAGAAGCTTGTTCGCACCAACCCTTAAATACATGAATATAAAAATTGATATATTTAGCCTGATACTAAATTATAATTTTGTCGAAAGCACTATTCTTCTTTATTCAATATTTCATTTATTTGGGCTGCAAGATAATGATTTTTTAAAACCAACTTAACAGAATTTACGCCCTCAATTTCTGTAACTGCTCTCTTTATATCCTCTCCAATCTTTATAGCAAACATGGGTGGACAAAAAGGCATTGAAAGATGAAATTCTATCACAACATCTCCGTCTTTCACATCAATCTTGTCAACAAGTTTCATTTCAGTAATAGGCACCCCTATTTCTGGATCATAAATGTTTTCTAAAACCTTTTCAATCTTTTCCTTAATCATAACCCTCAACCAACACTCTTAAAATGTAAGAGTATAAAACAGTTACCGAAAAAATAAAAATTTTATATCATCGTTAACTTATTAATGGCTTGAGAATAAAAATTCTCTTCGACTTTTGTAGTGGGCACGTCAAAATTTTGTCTCTAATGTCTTTTCCATAACGTAGGCATCTTCTCCATCATTATAGTATCCATGTATTCTGTCAACAATCTCGTATCCAAGCTTCTTATACAAGTTTATTGCTGGTTCATTAGAAATTCTCACCTCTAAAAAAGATACTTCACAACCCTTTTTCGCAAACTCCTCAAGCGCTGTCTTGAGAAGTATTGTGCCGACACCTTTTCTCCTATGCTCCTTCAAAACAGCAATAGAGATCACGTGACCCTTTTTAACAAACCTAGGCATTCCCTTGAATGTTAAACCATACTCGATTCTACCCATATGGTATCCTATAATCCGTCCCTCGTACTCTACAACAAGAAATGTTTCAGGATTTGTTGACAGTATTGAATTATAAAATGATGTTGTATAATGTTCTGGTAAAGTAACACTGTTTATGTAGATGACTCCATTTATATCATCCTCTTTAGCCTTCCTAATAACATACCCTTCAGGTATCACTAGTACCATATCTTAGCCATAAAATAATTTGTAGATAAGTTTTAAAGTCCGCATTCATTTAGTGTTATGATGGGAGATTGGAGTACACAAACACTTTAGGATATGATGAAATAACTAGAGAAGTTAGCAGCTACTTTTCAATTATAGAATATTATGTGCGTCCAGATGGTTCAATAGAGTACAAGATATTTCCTACCGAGGACGTTAAAGAAAAGTTTCTAGGCCTATGGTCTTCGCTTAAAAATAAAAAATATATTCCGATACTTAGAAAAGATGAAACATACTTCACCCTATATGTAACACACTTCTTTGAAAGGAGAAGCTATAGTTGGAAGATTGCTATTATACTTTTTGCTGCAACAATACTATCTTTATTGACAGACGGGTGGCTTAGAGCGACATCCCCAATAGAACAAGAAATTTTTGGATGGAATCCCATTATTGTAACGTTACTTTATGCCATATCATTTATTGGAATACTTGGACTGCATGAGCTAGGCCACCTTATACTTTCAAGAAAGCATAAGATGGCTTCAACATTACCATACTTTATTCCAGGTATTCCTGGAACTGGTGTGCCAACATTTGGTGCAATAATCTTTGCGACAGAACCCATGGCAAACAGAGACCAGCAATTTGATGTAGGTCTAGCAGGACCGCTCTTCGGATTTATAGCCGCATGCATTGTAAGCGTCTTCGGTGTACTATCTTCTGTACCGATGTCTTTGAATGAATTCAATATCAGATTCGGTCAAGAGCAAGTCTTTTTCGTGAACGTTCCCCTTATAATGAATATTATGATGATGTTGCTTGGCAAGGTTTCCGTTTCCCAGCCTACGGTTGTAATACTTTCACCACTTGCATATGCTGCATGGTTCGGTTTTCTAATAACTTTCCTTAACACTCTTCCAGCATGGCAACTTGATGGTGGTCACATGGCGAGAAGTGTCTTGCCAGAAAGATGGCATAGGATTGCAACAATATTGTCCGCCCTTATTATGGCATTTTTAGGCTTTATCCTAATGGCCCTCCTAGTACTTTTCTTCTCATACGGCCAAAGAGAAATTAGGCCATTAGATGATGTTTCACCAGTATCAAAATCTAGAAAACTAATTTATGTTCTAATAATAGTAATGATAATCCTCTGTGCACCAATTCCCTTATAAAAATATATGTTAAACAATATTTTACATCAATATTTTATGTTCATGCTAAATTCCATTTAAGCATATAATAGGGTCTTGTCTCCTCTAACAATAATTGAAATCTTTTTTTTCCTGTTTTCAGCCTGTTCTACAAGATATCCTATTGCAGCATTCCCAGACTGGAAACTTTTAAGCCCCAACTTTTTTTCTACAAAAGTTTTTGGCAATGTTGTGACAACGCCTAGGTCATATTTTTGTCTAGCCTGCAGCAAATAGTATAGACTTTCGAGTCCTTCAATGTAAGCTTTTCCTAGTACACTTTCTACCTTGAATCCTGTATAAACATATTTTTTGAGGGCTTCAGAACCCAACCCATCTAAGGCTTCAGCCAAGACAACTATCGACGCCCCCTCCTCACAAGCGTACATAATATTCCAAAGGCTGTTCAGTGCAGAATTTAGGTTACTGCACTTTATTTCCTCACCAGGTGAAACTATTGCCAAACCAATCTTTTTCTCAACATTTTTTGAAGAATTTTTTAACAGTTCTTCAACCGCCCTTTTGTGAACGGCATCTATTTTGCCATAAAATATTTTACTGAAACCATCTTTTCCAGGAACAATCTCTATACCATTAATTTCCTTCAATTCCTCTACAATTCTGTTAAGGAACCATCCAGCTGAAGTTTCTTTTCCAGGTCTTGGGATGAGCTCACTTTCCCTTTTTATGGCCTCATACTTTAGTTGCTCGTCAGAGAATTCCAGTAATGCTGTTGTTGATCCTCTAAAGCCGTATAGCGGGTCAAATCCTACGCTTGAAACGAGTATGAGGTTTCTTTTGGCAATGGTCTGGGAAACTTTAACTTGTGCACCATCAACAATGGATACTGGAACCTTCTCCCCATCTGTTTTTGAAAAATCTATTCTTGTATCCTTCAAAAATTTTCTTAAAACCTTCAGAACATTTTCGTTTGATAAAACACATATTTTTGTTGAAGGTATAAAGTTTGTTATAAAGCGTAAGAAATCTATTGTCGAAGACTCATAATCTCCGACCAATAAATTTATTTCATTTAACTCTCTTATGGGTTGAAGTTCCTGCTCAACTTGACTGTTGTCAAAACTTGGAAGTGGGTCACTGTATACTTTTTCCAGCCTTTCTCTTTTAAGCTCAACAGCCACTTCTACACTACCATATTTTAACCATATTTCTGGCATGCAGCATAACTATACATTTTCATAAAAATAACCATTTTTGTGGAAAAATGTTGTGAGCAAAACCTTTATCTTAACATGATAGACTAGTAGAGTTCGATGGAGAAATTAAAAATTTTATGGTTTAACGAATACAGTGGACTAAGAATCGCTTACAAGGATATAGTCGTAGTTTTTGACCCATTTCAGGTTTTAGCCTCAAACATTATGCCATTAAACTATCTTATAATATCCCATGAGCACTTTGACCATTTTGACCTAAAACTTGATATTGAACTCTCTAAGAGTGCTCAAATGGTTTTAGCTGACCTAGAGTCTGGCAGTAGGTTAAGAAAATATGTTCAAAAGGAACGTTTAAGGATTATGAAGCCCGGCGACATTTATAAGGACAATAACATTTCAATAACTGCCTTTAAAAGCTATCATCCAGCAGTTAATCCTCTCACATATTTTGTAGAATATTCTGGAGGTCCAAAAATATTTTATGCCAGCGACTCACTTCCAAGCCTAGAATTTTCTATTCTAGCAAAATCTGGTATAGACATCGCGTTCGTGCCTATTGGTATCGCCCCAGGTGCCTCTCCAAGGTCTGGAAGTGAAATGGTGCAAATTCTTAAGCCTAAGGTCGCTGTACCCGTTCACGGTACACGTTTTGAAGAATTCAATTCACTTGTAAGGGCCAGAAGCCCTGATGTTAGCGTTAAAATAGTGCCAAGGGATTTGGAAGTGGAGGTGGAAGTATAGCCTTGAAGGAAAATAGGTCTCTCGTAGTTAGAGAGTTAGCGAAATCTCTTGTAAAAACTCAGTCTCTAAAATTTGGTGTCTTCAAGCTTACGAGTGGCAAAATGAGCAGCTACTATATCGACCTTAGGCTTGTTCCAAGTTATCCTAAAGTATTTAAAAAGATAATTGGAATGTACACTAACATAATCGTGAATGAGATAGGGTTATCGAATTTTGACCTACTCTGTGGTATACCGACCTCGGGACTAGTATTTGCCTCCGCAATAGCATATTCTCTTGAAAAGCCTCTAATATATATTAGAAAGGACGTGAAAGCTCACGGCACTCAAAAGAATGTTGAAGGTGCATTAAAGCCTGGAGACAGAGTATTGTTGGTTGACGACCTTATAACAACAGGCTCATCTCTAATATCGTCCGCTGAAATTGTAGTAGGTGAAGGTGGTGTAATAAGTGATGCAGTTGTTTTAGTGGATAGGGAAGAGGGTGGTATAGAAAACTTGAGCAAATCAAATATAAGAGTTCACTATGTGGCGAAGGTTAGCGAACTAGCAAAAGAACTGTATCAAAACAGTATTATTGGAGAAGAAGAATATAATGCAGTTTTAAAACAAATAGAAAAAGGGTAAAGGATTTTCCCTAGTACACCATCAGCCCAAGCTGCTCAAGCGTCTGATGAAGGTTAGATACTGCCTCATAAACTTCTTGCTCCTTCTTAGCTCCTGTACAAACAAGTTTTCCACTGGCAAACAATAGTATAACCGTCTTAGGCTGAAGCATACGATGTATTAGTCCAGGGAACTGTTCAGGCTCATACATGCTTCTGGGAAGCTTGATTGCAGCAGACTCCAAGTCAACTCTACCACCTAAACTTGCTGAAGCAACTATATTCTGTATTTCTATCACAGGCTCGTTTGTTATCTCTATTCCACCCTCCTTAAGCATTTTAACAACTGTACGTACTGCTTTGAAAGCCTGTTCCTCAGACTTTCCTCCAGTGCAAACCATCTTGCCTGAACTGAATATTAGTGTAGCCGTTTTAGGTGATTTTAGTCGGAAAACTAATCCAGGAAACTGGTCTGGCCTATATTCTACGTTAGTAAACCTCTTCGTTATCTCAATCAGGTTAATGTTCTGGTTCACAGACGCTGAAGCAACAACATTTTCGATGCTCACTACTCTCTTTCCTTTTAACATTTTTTCTCGTTAAGGATATATAAACATGGTATATAAAAGAGTTTAAAAACTGGGTCTAGTCCGCCTTTTCTTCAACTCATCCTCAAAGATTGTGTATATAAAGTATGTTAGAAGTACTGCTATAAGAATATAGTTTACCGGTGGCGCAAGTATTTGGCCAACATATCCAGCATAGGGTACTCTAATGCCAACATATTTTCCAATATAATCTTGCTTTCTAACATATCCAGGGTCAGGAACCCTATTATTGTCCCCCTGTGTGATCAAAACCATTTCATCATCAATAAATTTTATGTCCTTTATCCTGTGCACAATCCTCACATTGTATACTGGGCTATTGAACACTATAATATCTCCAACCTTCAAACTTTCGAAGTTAGCCTTATAGATTATGATAAGGTCCCCGTTTTCTAGTGTAGGATGCATGCTGTTTCCTTCAACATAATAGAAGGGTGATATTCCTAAAATGATGCTAGCTAACATTATAGCTGTAATGATTAATAATATTGCGAACATAATGTTTTCTAAAATATCCCTCTTCTTTTTACTAAATTTCAAGGTGTAATCCACACCCTTTTTGTCTCCTCTATAAACTCATATTGTAATGTTTGTCCTGTTGAAAATTTTATTGATAAAATATTTTTCGAATTGTTTACTGGAATATACGGTATATAAGTATATAGTTCAAATGGTGTGAAAGGTAATACTATATCAGGCTTAACATAATATTTTGTAGGATTGCTGCCATTCACTTTTATTTCAGAAATAAACATGCTCATTGGTAGTATAGAGTTTGAGGAAATTCTTGCAACCAACCATTTAGGTTCAATCAAATATATTGAAAGATTGTCGATGTAGGCAGCTAAATTTTCAGACCAGACCGTCAAACCAACAACATCATATTCATCATCAACTCCAGCGTTAACACCTCTCTTATTAACAAGATATTCTACAAACTTATCCTTTAAACTTGACATTTGAACTGCATATTCAACCCAATCATTTGAATCATCCAATTTCTTGCAAAATATTATCCCATAGTCTGCGAAACTTATGCCTTCACTTAAATTTCCAATATTCTTGTATAATACAAGATTAAGCATGAACGCTGTAGCCTGAGTGGGGCCCATATGGAAAACAATATTTTGGACAACAATATACGATGGAAAGGATTGGACAATCTCCTTTGAAGCCTTTAGTGCGAAGGCAAGCACCAAATTGTTTCCAATAATATACCTTGATGAAGCATTCCTGCCAACGTAGATGGCCTGTGGAACCATAAAAGGCTTTGATGGCGTCAAATTTAGCGCATAATTCCCTTCAAAAACCACCGTTCTCGAAATCTTTGAACCATTAATTAGACTCCATCCTACAACATTTTCTCCTAAAATTTCTTCAAAACTGTAATTTTGGTATATAGGATAAAATTGTTCTTTAAAAGAACTTACATGCTCAATTGACACTGCTGAAGGTAGGAAGGGTAAAATTGAGGATAGAAGTAGGAGTAAACCTAATATTAAGAATATGACTATCAGATACTTTCTCGCTTTATTTAGACTTTTAGTCAACCATTTCACCTCGAACCTTTTATTGTTCTTGTTCCTGTTTAGAGTAAGAGGTTATTTTATTAGATAAAAAAGGTTTTCCCATAATATCAAATAAAGTGAAGATAATATATCAACTTTATATTAACTTGAATGATTAAAAAATAAGTTTATTCTATCATGTATTTTTATGCACTTTGTTAATTTTTAGAAAGGTTAATAAAAATCTTATTATCCACCCCATATGGCGTATTCTAAGTTGGGGTTAACAAAAACTTTAACCTATAGAGGAATAAGCCTTGTTATAGTGCTCCTTGGCGTACTTTTTCTAACAGTCCTAGTTTTGGGAGCCACCGGAGTCTCTGATAGAATACTCAACTCAATGTTAACAGAAGAATTGAGGGGTATAAGGCAGCAGCTTATCACACAGATAAAGGATGTGGAACAGTTGAATAAGGCTTTAGAGTCGATCAAGCAGCAACTGATTATCGCATATGGTCTTGACAGGCCATGGTACGAGCGTTTGCCGAACATGATGTTAAAAATAATTACACTTGACCTTGGTTCTGCAAAAAATATTCAATCTTTTAGTGGAAGTAAACAGATTTCTGTAATTATATTGGAACGTTTACCAAACACCATTCTTTTGGTTACCACTGCAATAATAATAAACTTCCTTATTGGACTTTTTGCTGGAACTTGGGTTGCGACAAAGCCTGGCTCCATTGTGGACCGATTGGTCTCATTGTATGCTGCAATATCTTATGCTATACCCACATGGTGGCTTGGGCTAATTAACATTCTTGTTTTCGCCTTCTATTTTAGACTGTTTCCCTACACGGGAATGTTTAGTGCTCCGCCTCCAACTGATCCTCTTCTAAGGTTTCTTGACCTTTTATGGCATGTAAGTTTACCCCTTTTAACATTAGTGATAGCACTTTCAGGCTCATGGATTTATATAACTAGAAGTTTGACTGTTACTACTGCACAGGAAGATTTTGTTAATGTTGCAAGGGCAAAGGGTTTGCCTGAAAATTTGGTTCAAAGAAGATATATTGTTAGGGTTGTGGCGCCATCCATACTCACTAATGTTATTCTTGGACTGGCTGGTTCTATTGGTGGCGCTATTTTGACTGAAACGGTTTTCGGATGGCCTGGCATGGGTCAACTGTACTATGAGGCAATTGTCTCATTAGATGAGGGTCTTATATTGGCTTTAACATATGTTTTCACACTCGTTTACGTGATAGCAAGGTTCATACTCGAGGTCCTCTATGTGATTGTTGACCCAAGGGTTAGATATTGAGGTGAAATGTTGTGAGCACATTAAGTGAAGCTAGAAGCGAGTTTTGGAGAAGTTATACATCTAAGGTTGGAACATTTTTCATAATACTCTTGACAATAATTTCCATAGTTGTTGTTCTGACCATGCCACTAGATTTTGGTACAAAATACTGGAGTAATCCAATATACTGGGTTGATAATCCTAAAGCTTCTCCACCAGCATGGATTAATACATTCATGCAAGATAAGCTTGTTGAGCACCAAATTATATCTTCTAACGCTCCAGCAAAAGTAGAAGATTTGGGTGGATCATATCTGAAACAATACATTTTAGCCTACGATTTCAAATATAATCAATTTCCGTCTTTTCTAACATTCAGGCTCACTAATCTGGTCTTCTATGATAAGCCTCCAGTAATAAGAGTTTATATAGTTAGACCAGACAATAAACTAATATCCGTTCTAACATATCCTGTTACAGTGGAAGGCTTAAATCAAACTTCACCCAACATACTTTTTAAATCTGAGCCAAAACGTTTCCTTTTAAGCGGAGACCCATCACTATTCAGATCCCTCTCCGACTTCCTATATAAAGAATTTAATATCACATATTCTCCTGAAA
>JACIWG010000051.1 GCA_014361085.1 Nitrososphaeria archaeon | reverse complement strand
CTTGCTCGCAATCTTTCTCGCTACCTTAGGTGAAATTGTGCTCATATCAATGACTATTGAACCCTTTCTCACCCCCTCTATTACTCCAGAGGGTCCAAGTATCACTTCCTCTACATCAGGGGAATCTGTTAACATGGTTATTATAACATTGCTTTTCTCAGCAACCTCCTTAGGTGAACTCGCTCCCCTTGCACCCATTTCAATAAGCTCCTTCATCTTAGATGCTGTCCTATTCCATACCGTCAGAGGGAATCCTGCTTTAATCAGATTTTTTGCCATAGGCTTTCCCATAATACCGAGTCCAATGAATCCTATCTCAAACTCCAATTGTCTTCACCTTAATCTAAGGTTATCATATTATGAATTAAAAAGTTTTAGAAATATTAAAATAAACAGTAAAATAAAATGGTAACGGTAATACAATAGTATGTCTTCAAAGTTGTCTTTTACGATAGAAACTGAGCTTTCTCCAATCAATTTCAGCTACCTCTTAAAATTTATTGAGGAAAACTATCTTAGGAGAAAAGATGTCTTTAAAGATATTAAAATTTTAGAAGATGAAAGGGGTAAGATTCTCTCATTTAAGGTTATGGTTGAAGGTCTCCTATGGTCAATAGACGTCTCCATTATTGCAGGAAACCCTATATTGGTTGAAATGCTTCTAAATGGGCCTGTACCCGAGGAGCTTGTTTCCAGAATCAAAGAAGACCTTTTTATCAGTGTCCAAGTTTTTGAAGAAAGGGTTCGGCAAGCAACATTATATTTTACGTGGGTTGAAGGAGAAACTATTGTGCCGGAAAAGGCTTTTTCTAAAAAGAACAGCCTAATCATTAAAGTATTTTCTGAAAGCATGCTCTTCTTTTTCCTCATTTTTATTTTCATAAGCGTTTTCCTATTCATAATCTTCGGACCATACACTCCCATCTTCCTAGTTATGGTCCAATTCATCATCCTACTCTATTCTGGAAAAATTGTCTCATCTATCGGTGACTGGGAGATTACTAAATGTAACCCATATGTTCACATCCTACAGTATCAGCTTACACCGGAAGAGTTTGAAAGGGTTAAAGTTAATCCAAAAATTTTGACGGAAATCAAGAACGAAGTATACAATATAACTTTAGCTAAAGGTAGGAAGGTTGAATGTGAAACAGCCAAAGAAGTATTTTCAAAATATGGTCTAAAATGTGTGCCCGAAAGCGTTTCCGCCAAAATATTAAACCTTTATGAACTTGTTGAATTTGCATGCAGAAAGTTTAACCTTCCAGTTCCAAAAATTGTTTTATCAAACATTACAATACCGAATGCAGCTGCCTCTGGAGTGAGTTCAAAATATGGTGTAATGCTAATCACAACAGGTCTTCTAACACAGCTTGATGAAGAAGAAATTTTAACAGTTATAGGGCATGAACTCAGTCACATTAAAGGAAAAGATACAGTAGCATTCTTCACCCTAGCCTCAGCAGAATATATTCTAAGAGTCTATGTGCTATGGCCTCTTGTCGCAATATTAGGCTTCATATACCTCCTACTAGCCTTTTCTCTAGTCTACTTTATTGCAAAATTCTTTGAATCTAAAGCAGACCTAGAATCGGCTATAATAATAGGAAAGCCTAAAGTGTTGGCTGAAGCATTAAGAAAAATCGGGTACAGAAGACTCTTGCTTGAAAGAGACATCTCCTTCAGAGTTAGGTCTTGGCTGGGATTTGACCCCCACCCTCCAATCTACTTTAGAATAAAAAGACTTGAAAGGCTGCAAAAGCCAGAAACCATAAAACATCCTCTAATAGAATCAATGAAAGACAACATTAAAGAATTTGTCTCACTCTTTAGACAATAAAAATTTTATAAATTTTATGGCAAACTTTCCCTAGAATCTCTCCTACTCTCTTCAACCTTCTCCCTGAACTTAATCCATCTCCTCTCATACTCCTTACAATATTCAGTATACGCTAAAGCATGCTTCTTAATCAAATCGATTTTAACTTCATCATCCATCCTATCAGCCTTAAAATACGCGTAATCTCTACACTGAAGTCTACCCCCGAATCCAGGAGAAAATACAATACTAACATTATACCTAATACTATACTCCCTTGCAAGCTCATCCCTCATAATCAAATACCTTGTAGTCCAAGGCAGCCTCTTCTCCAACTCACTCCACCTCTCCCTCTTTCTCAAATCCAATATACTTACAACAACACATCCCTCCCTAGGCTCCTGATAAAATGCCTCCAAAAACTCCTTCAACTCAATATCAGCTCCATCAAGATCATATGCTGCACCCTGCAAATCAACAGACATATGAGGATAGACAACAATCTCATGATCAACACTCTCACTCACTCCACCAATATATCCTACAGGCCTAACATCATAAGGTACACAAACATTCCACAAAATATTAAACCTTCTCAAAAACTTAACATCGTCAACAATAACAAACTTATCTCCGGTAAACTCCACCAAAAAATCTTTAACCCTCTCAACAAACTCGCTATTCAAACACACCATCTTACCATAAACCCATATACAAACACAAATATAAACAAAAAATTTTAGCCAAGAAAAATTTATAAAAAGCCTAATATCAAAACCCAATTTAAAATTCAAAATCACGAATTTTATACGCAAAAAGTTATATATTCAGCTAATGAATCCTTCAAAAATGTGCCGCTGTAGCTTAACCCGGTAAAGCGGCTGGCTGTTAACCAGTAGAGTGGAGGTTCAAATCCTCCCAGCGGCGCTCCTTTTTTGTTATGGCGCCCCATTTTGATGAGAGAAAAAATGATGTTTTTAGGGTAATGGACGTTCACTCTTATAGTAGACGGGTTGCCCTAGTGGAGGCTAAGCTTAGTGGGCCAAATGGTGAGATCGTCAAAGCATTCTTGAATCATTTGAGGGTAAAAGGCAAAACTGATGCTAGACTACATTTTTATGCTTCAAGAATGACTAAGATTTTGGTTTTCCTAGATCAAAGGGGGCTCAAGTTATTTGACATTCAAAGAAAGGATGTTGAAGCGTTTATAGCCTATGTTCTTTCTCAACCGTTTAAGGCGTGGACTAAGCATGCATATGTTCTAACATTCAAGAAGCTTGTCTCATATGCTAAAACTGGTGATTCCGACAATGTCCCTCCAGAGGTAGCTTGGCTTAAACCTCGCATGTATTCTAGGGATGCCGACAGAGAGTCACGTGCAAGGCCTGAAGCGCTACTTACTGAAGAAGAAATTTTGAAGCTTATTTCATGCACTAAAAACTTAAGGGACAGGGCCATGCTCTGGGTGTTCTTCGAGGGTGCATTGAGGCCTGGAGAACTGCTTACAATGAAGGTGTCAAGTGTAGAATTCAAGGAAAAATATTGTCTCATAAGTGTTCATGGTAAAACAGGATTAAAGCGTATACCACTGGTTCTAAGTTTTAGACCTCTACTTGATTGGCTTAATATTCATCCTTTCAAAGACGATCCCAATGCCCCGCTCTGGCCTTCTCTATTACGTTCAAGCTATGGTAATGGGGTATGCTATCAATATTTTAGGAACGCTATCAAAAGGTGTGCTAGAGAGGCTGGTATAAAGAAGGAAGTTTGGCCATACCTGTTCCGCCACACTCAACTTACTAGGCTGGCAAAAAAGCTTACTGAATCCAAGCTTGCATTGTATGCTGGATGGGTTCAGGGTTCAAGCATGGCCAAAAAATATGTTCACTTTAGTGCCAGGGATCTCGAGGAAACGGTCCTGGAAATTAATGGGCTAAAGAAGCCTGAAGAAGAACAGGTTAAGCTTCAACTTAGAAAGTGCCCAAGATGTGGTGAAGAACACACTCCTGAAGTTAAAAGGTGTACAAGATGCGGCCTTATCCTGGATCCAGTGCTTGCCACAAAAATGGCCTTAAATGATGTTAAACGTCAGGAAAATGTTATGGAAAGACTTAAGAAGATTGAAAGCCAGATTGGCTTCCTCCTCTCCTCTTCTTCGAACTCTTTGAAGAATAATAATCCATTATAGCTTGGACTTCCATTAAAATTTCTTCAAGAACCTTTCTTGGCACTAGAACATATTCTTCGCTGCTCAAGGCGTATCACCAATCAAACCCTTTTTCCTCATTTCATCCAAAACATTTTGTGGTATGTGGATCCTGTTGGGCCACACCTTGTATGCTTCAGCAAGAACCTCTAATGCTGTATCCCTTATAGTCTTGCGTGTTATCTCACATCTTGTTATCAAGACAAGTTCACATTTTATTTCAGTAAGCCGTCCAATAATATTAGTAATTTCATTATCCCATTCTTGAAAGCCTCCAAGTTCTATCACACGCTTTTTTACTGCAGTATAGAATTTTGGTTCACTGAAGCCGAGTCTCTGAACCTGGCCCATGCTAATATGTTTTAGCCCAAGCGCTCTTATCAACGCATTCTCTGTTTCAACACTTGAGCCAAGACCTCTGTTTCTTTGGATAAAGTTTGTTGGATAACCATCTTTTCCATGAAAGAATATTTCATCCTCTTCTAAAAGAACTGTTCCACATGAGGTGCATAGGACTTCCTTTCCCTCTTTTATTACACTATTTTTTAGACAGAGTGGACAATAACATGACACCTTGTCACCATCCCTTTTTAGTCTAGAATGTGCCTTCTTAGCAGCATTATAGCTTATTCCCAAGATTCTTGCAACCTCCTTAAGAGTAAGCCAAGGCCTCTGTCTAAGAAGCCAGTATACTCTTATCCTAGATACTGGCAATGGCCTACTTTCTACATGCTTTCTTTTTTCCTGAGCCAGGTTCACGGCCAACTTTATAAAAGCACCTCCATGCAATCTATTACATACTTAAAAATTACGAGTGTGCCTACTACTGGTTTTAAATTAGCATAGTTTTTGTTATACCATTGTCTCAAGTATCCTTCAAAAATCGTCATTTTCTTTTCCAAAGTTTCTATGTGGATCATTTTTCAATCACTTTTACTTTTACTTTCTTCTCTTAATGTAACCGTTTGTTGAAAAGGATAAACTTTGTTTATTACAATTTCTGGGTTGTATTGATGAAAATCTAATACTTTAAGTGCTACAAGGCTTTTTAAATATTTAATTTTGGTTCTTTCATCTTCAACTTGCAAAAGTGCACCAATCAATCTTAATAATTCATCTCTCTTATATTGAGTTTGAGCCTTCTCTGGGTCTTTCAAAAATTGTATTAGAAAATCTACTTTATCTCTCGTGCGTTTATGCAAGGATATGCTGATGGTGCATGTTGCAGGCCTAGAGGCCAAATACATTCTACATGCCTCCTCCATCACTAAACCAAGACCCTTAAGCTTACCATATCGCCTAAAAGCCTCCTCTCTCATTCTATCTAATATATCCTTATCCATCCAAAAATGGACAGATTCACGAACCATGACTTAACCCTCTTCTACATAAAAGAATTTGCAGTTTGGTACCATGGTACCATGTATTGGTATTTTGGTACCGAAATACATAATACAATATACAATATTTGTAGTTTGGTACCAAACTGCAATTTTCCATTTTTGAATGAAAGATTTTTTAAGCTCCTCTTTGTTGATTATAAGCTCTTGGCTCCTGCAACATGCAAAAACAGCAAATTCTTTTATGTAGAAGAGTTCATTAGTGTCGTCTACTGATAACCCATTGTTCAATTTGAACATATAGTTAATCTGTTTGACCTGTTTTCCGACCATAATACCACATCTATTTCTTATGTTATGTATGCATAGTTTTATGTTCATTTCAGTCACCTCCTTGTGTGTTTTCATTGTTTGTGACAGTTTTCTTTGTCCACTTGAACCATCCTAGAATCTTCTTCCACATTGTAGGGTTTTCGAGAGTAAAATCGTATGTTACCTTATCATCTCGAACTTCAATGTGCAAGTCACTTATGTTTCCCTCTTGTTGTGCATTGCGAAGTTGCCTATCAAGCCAATAGTATGGTCTTTGCTTATCGCCTGGTTTGGGAAGCATGAAATGCATGCGCTTGCTATAATAGTTTTTTATCCTACAATTGGAAGTATTATCATCTTTTTCCTTATACTCTATCTTGTTTTTTCCATTTTTCTTTTCTGCCTCCTTTGCCTTTAATACTGTCTCGTAGGTCTCTTGCAGAGATAGTATCTTTTCTACTATCTCTTTATCCGATTTTTCCCAATTCTTTTTACAAAATTCTCTGAGCCTCTCATAAAATTCTATTTCCTGCTTAAGCTGGTCTAGACTAGGGTGATTCCCTTGGCCACTATTGGTTCCATCTATCATTCTTTTACCACTAACAAATAGAATATTAGCATTTTCTGCAGTGCAATTGTTGCAGTCACCTACTGTCTGCTGGACAGGATCAGGGCTGCCAGAAACTGGTGTTTTATTATTGGAGGTTGTGCCTGCACCCATTCTAGACGCTCACCTGCACCTCCTCCATTTTGGAGGCCATGATGGCCCCCAATCCTCCCTTTTAGGTGGCGAAGTCATGAGCCTAAGAAAAAATAATGGTGATGGCATCATCATAGTAACCCTTATATTACTCGCCTTAAAAATGTTATGGTGATGACATCATCAGTTTCCAAAATAGAGATATTAAAAATATGTGCATCGGGACCAAAAAGGCTATCAGAAATTAGCAGAAACGTTTCAATATCAGAAAGAAATGTTATCGAAAACCTAAAAAAACTTATAAAAGAAGGCCTAATAGAAAAAACATCCCGTGGCACTTATCAAATAACTGAAAGTGGGCGTACTTTTTTGAAAGCAAACGAGCCAGTAATAAAAATGAGGGAACAAATGGACAAAGTAGCTGAGCAAGGATCAAAGTGGGAAAAAGAAATTGCAGTTTTATCTGATTTTAGCGAAAGTGAACTTATAAAATTAATTAGAGGCCTGCCAAAAGAAGAAGCAAAAAATATTACTAATTTAGAAAAAATATCACATATAATAGAAGAAAAGAACGGAACCCTCCTCTTTACTGAAGATGGTTTAATCACTGTTCTTATATGTTCGCCAAAAATATTCCTAGATAATGAATTGTGGCAAATCTTTAAAAAAAGGGTACGTTATTGGATAGGCATTTTTATTTTTCTTAAACGATATAGGCGCTTAATCGAGAAGTATGGATTAAACTATAATTATATAATAAACGAATTCTACAATTTTTATCAAGAGAAACTGAAACAAATATGTTTGAGTGAAGAAAACATAAATGTTCGACGTGAAAAAATATTTGATTTCACAATAATGCTTCCATCTTTCAACAGCACTATTGCTGTTGCCATAATTTTATCTAAATACATTGGTCTAGATGCTATGTTCAACCTGCTTGAGGAATTATTCGAAATCTTTTGGGGCGACATTTATGCTGATGCTTCAAAGAAGTGATCCAGAATTCCTTTGCCAATCCGATGAACATAGTATTTTTTTTAATTATTATCAATTGAATTGAAAGGAACATTTTAAAAGCTCTTTTCCAGTAATGCTTTGGTGCCAATAACCTTATAAAGTAAGAAGTTTAGAATTATAGATTGAGTTCAAAAAATGTCATTTGGCTTTGTTGAAGATTCTGTAAGACAGTATATTGTTGAACTTATGAATAATATAATAAGGGCTGAAAATTTGCCTTTTGAGCGTGCAGACGCTCAAGTTGAAATAAAAGATGCTTATGGAAGATATCAACGTTTTCCTGACATCGTTCTCTGGAAAAAGGGACGAGTTCTTGGTGAAGCTGTTCTATTGATTGAGCTTAAGCAGCCTAAGTATGTTCCCATGGATGTCGATGTTGTGGAATCTGCTTTCCTTAAGGCTTCAAAAGTTGGTGCACCATATTTTGCGACATCAAATATCCAGAACCTTGTATTATTCGATTCTTTTGAAAGAGCAGATCTTATGAGTAGGAGAAAAGGAATTTATCGAATTTCTCCATCAATGGGTCATCCAAATGATATTATTAGAGAGAATGTTAGAAGGGAAATTGAAGAAGGTTTAAGAGCATTTCTAATCAGTTTCAGCGAAATATACCGTGGAATAAGACCGTTACCCACTCTTCCCGTCGACGAATTTTTCATATACACTCTTAGATGGCTTGTGGACTCGCTTTCTACACCGTTGACGGAAGCACTTCAAAAGGAGTTTGAGAAAAATTCGGGTTTCAGGAAAGGTTTCCAGCAATGGTTCAGTGAACAGGGTTGGATTCCTCCATTGAATACAAGAAACTATTATGATGAGTTTAACAGGACTGCTAGACAATATCTTTATCTTTTGGCCAATAAGCTAATGTTCTATCTAGTGCTAAAGCTTCACATTCCACAACTTCCAGAACTAAAGATAAACGAGGAAGTGAGAACTGGTGAAGAGCTTAGAAGGATTTTACAGGAATATTTTGATAAAGCGGAAATCGAAAGCGGAGACTATGACACCATTTTTGGAATGAACTTTATCGAAAAATTTCCAATACCAGATGAAGTTGTTGACTCACTGCGGATGTTCATCGCAAACCTTTCAAGATATGATTTTAGAAGGCTCGGGTACACAGATTTAGGGAAAATATTTGACAAACTTATACCAGGCGAAGAAAGACACAAGCTTGGCCAATACTTTACAAGCCAAAGGCACAAGGATGGATCCTATTGGCCAGACGTTGTAGACTTAATCATAGGCTTCACGATAAAATCTCCTGAAGCAACAGTTTTAGACGGCGCCGTTGGTGCAGGAACATTTCTGGTTAGAAGCTATTCGAGAATAAAATACCTTAACCCACACATGAAGCATGAGCATATAATAAGAAGACTTTATGGAATAGATATTGCAAAGTTTCCAGCCCTACTCTCTGTCATAAACTTGGCCATACGAGACTTGAGTGTCAAAGAAAACTATCCAATAATAGTGAACAAAGACTTCTTCAAAGTTGTTCCAAGTTATGAGCCAAATACTTTAAACCAATGGACAGATGTAAAACAAAGGCTATTACTTTTAACAGGCAGAGAAGAGCGTGAAATTTCATTCCCACCTGTTGACGCTTTTGTCGGAAACCCACCCTACACTAGACAAGAGGAAATGGAATACTATATTCCAGGATACAAAGATACATTGGGCAAAATAGTTGACAGGGAATGGGAAATCAATCTTGGAAAAAGATGCAGCATATACATCTATTTTATGTTGCACGGCCTAACGTTTCTGAAAGAAGGAGGAAGACTAGGATATATTACAAGCAACTCGTGGCTGGACGTAGACTATGGAAAATATCTCCAAAAAATTTTACTAGAGAACACAAAAATTGTAGCAATAATAGAATCTAAGGTTGAGAGATGGTTCGAGGATGCAGACATAAACACTGCAATAACAATAGTAGAAAAATGCAGCAGCAAAACAGAAAGAAACAAGAATCTAGTAAAGTTCGTCCAACTAAAAAAGAAGCTTGAAGAAATCATACCAACCACAAACGAAAACGAAAGATGGACTGCAATCGATAAGCTTGTTGAAAAAATCGAGAACATAAACTCCTATTACGAGGACGAAACATTAAGAATATTTCCTAAACCACAGCAAGAATTATGGGAAGAAGGATACAATGAAGAAGAACAAGCGTATGATGGGTCAAAGTGGGGTAAATATGTTAGAGCGCCAGAAATATTCTTCAAAATTCTAGAAAAAGGTAAAGGTTTGTTTGTTCCTTTAAAGAAAGTTGCCGAAGTAAGGAGAGGTTTTACAACAGGCGCTAATGAATTCTTCTATTTGACTGAGGAGAGAATAGAGAAGCTTTGGATCGAGAGAGAATTTTGGATGCATCCATTAAGAAAAGATGAAGAAATTCCAGTTCCAGAACATGCGTGGAAAGATAAGAGTGGAAAATACTTTAAGCCAAGCCAATATGCTGAAAAAGTATCATTGAATGAAGTTTTAAGGGATGATGGTTGCGTTTATTGGGTTCCAAATTACGTGATAAAATCACCAA